>CAYGVP010000055.1:0-8585 GCA_964353385.1 uncultured Dehalococcoidaceae bacterium | reverse complement strand
TGGCTATCGGCAAAGAGGGACAGAACGCACGGCTGGCCGCCAAGCTTACCGGCTGGCGTATCGATATCAAGAGCACGACAGCAGCCGAGGCTGAAAAAATTAAAGAGACAGGAGTTCCCGAGGCAAAGGCAAAAGAAGCCTTAGCAATAGAAAAAGGAACGACAGCGGAGGAACTGCCCGAAGAAATCCTCGCCCAGCTAGAACCTATAGCGGTTGTCGAAGAGCCAGCCAAAGAAGAAGCCGAAGAGGAAGAGGCTGAAGAGGAACCGGTTGCGGCGGAGATTATAATGCCGCCGCAGATAAAACTGGAACAACCTGCGGAAGAAGGCAAACCGAAGCTGCGTTTCGCCGAGGATATCTTAGCGCCGAGACGAGCGAAGGTAGAGGAAAAGCCTACTAAAGCCAAGAAGAAAAAGAAGGGTGCTCGCACGAGAGAGACCGGCGAAGAAAGCGGGAAAGCCAGAAAAGGACGCCGCGATTATACCGTGGAGGAGGAAGAAGAAGATTTATAAAGCCCGAGCGTTAACCGGCAAGGCAACTCCGCAGCGAACCTGCACAGCCTGCCGACAGGTAAAAACCAAATGGGAAATGGTGCGTCTGGTACGTACTGCAGAAGGCGAAGTTGAAATAGATATCACAGGGAAAAAGGAGGGGCGGGGGGCATATATCTGCCGGGACCGGGCATGCTGGGAAAAAGCCTTGAAAAGCCAGCAGCTAGAGCACGCTTTAAAAGCGAAAATAAATCAAGAAAACCTAGAACGACTTGGTGAAGACGGGGAAAAATTGCTGAAGGAGTTAAAAGGTGCCTAGAGCCAGCAAACCACGAAAAACCGCTGCACCAGCGGCAGAGAAGCCGGTCAAGGAACCGGAGCAGGATAAAACGCCTGTTCTCAACCTGCCGCGTTCAATAAGCGTGCGTCAACTGGCTGCCATGCTTAATATCGACGCCATAAATATTATCAAACAGTTGATGCGCAACGGCATCATGGCTAATATCAACCAGGTTATTGATTACGAGACCGCCGCTCCTATCGTGGCCAGCTTCGGATTCAAGCCGCACCTGACGCCGATTAAGGACCAGATGATGGCAACCGCCGCCGAGGAAGGCAAGCGGTTCAAGCGGAAGTACGGCAAAGATTCCGAGAACCTTATCGCCCGTCCGCCGGTAGTAACCGTCATGGGGCATGTCGACCACGGCAAGACCAAGCTGCTGGACGCCATCAGAAAGACCAACGTGGTGGACTCTGAAGCCGGCGGCATCACCCAGCATATCGGCGCGTACCAGGTAACGATAGACGGGCGAAAAATTACGTTTTTAGATACCCCGGGGCATGAGGCGTTTACCGCCATGCGCGCCCATGGGGCCAATATTACAGATGTTACTATCCTGGTGGTGGCCGCCGACGACGGCGTAATGCCCCAGACCAGAGAAGCCATCAACCATGCACGGGCGGCGGATGTGCCCATCGTCGTGGCAATTAACAAAATAGATAAAGACAACGCCAACCCCAACCTGGTCAAACAGCAGCTAATGGAAGCCGGGCTGGTAGTTGAGGAATATGGCGGCACTACCATTGCGATAGAAATCTCCGCCAAAGAAAAGAAGGGCATTAAAGATCTGCTGGAAAGCGTGCTGCTGGTAGCGGAAATGGAAGAGCTTAAAGCCAATCCCAACCTGCCCGCCGCCGGTATCGTCATCGAAGCAGAAAAAGACAAGACGATGGGGCCGCTGGCTACCGTTCTTATAAAGTCGGGGACGCTTAAAGAGGAAGATACGATAGTGGTAGGGACGACGTGGGGCAGAGTCAGAGCCATGTTCAACGACACGCGCAAGCGGATAAAGAAAGCCGAGCCGTCCATGCCGGTGGAAATACTGGGCCTGGACAGCGTACCGCAGGTGGGAGACACGCTCACGGCGGTCACCGACGAGCGCCACGCCCAGGCGATACTTACCAGGAGACGAGCCGAATTAGAAAAAGAGACTTTAGAAAGAAAAACGGTCAACCTGGATAATCTTTTCGACCAGATAAACGCGGGCAAAGTAAAAGAACTCAATGTTATTTTAAAGACGGACGTCCAAGGCAGTGTAGAGCCTATCCGAGGTTCACTGGAACGACTGGGAACAGATGAAGTAAAGGTAAGAACCATCCACAGCGCCACCGGCAACGTTACCGAAAGCGACATTATGCTGGCATCGGCTTCCAACGGCCTCATCATCGGCTTCAACGTGACCGCCCCCGAAGGCGCGCGCCACCTGGCCAGTACCATGGGAGTGGATGTACGCTTCTACAATATTATCTACACGCTTATCGACGACGTGGATAAAGCGTTAAAAGGCCTGCTCGAACCCACTTATGTGGAAGTCATCGAGGGACGGGCGGACGTAAGGGCGGTGTTCTCCGCCGGCAAGGGTAATAAAGCCGCCGGCGTACTGGTTTCCGAAGGCAAGATAACCCGTAACGTATCCGTGAGGGTGAAGCGGGGCAAAGAGATATTAGCCGACTCAACGGTATTGAGTCTAAAGCGATTTAAGGACGATGCTAAAGAAGTAGCCGCCGGCTACGAGTGCGGCGTAGGCGTTAAGGACTTTAACGACTTCAAGGTCGGTGACGTTCTAGAATTTTATAAAATGGAGAAGTCCGGCAAATAGTCGGCTGCCGGAATTAATACCATGTCCCATCGTATTGAGCGTGTTAATACCCTCCTACGCCGCGAAATCAGCGATCTAATTCAACGGGAGCTAAGAGACCCGCGTCTGACCGAATTTATTGCCGTAACTGAGGTGGACACCACCTTCGACCTTAAACACGCTAAAGTCTTTATCAGCTGCATAAGCGGCCAGCAGGAGGAGCAAAAAATCCTGGGAGTCTTGAATTCGGCTTCAGGTTTTTTACGCACGGCACTGGCTAACAAAGTAAGACTACGGTATACGCCGGAACTGCATTTCATCTGGGACAACTCCATCGAGCACGGGGATAAAATACTCCGCCTTATCGATGAAGTAACACAAAAAGATAGTCCCGAAACTCTTTAAACAATCAACCCGGAAGCACTAATATTCCATTACCAGGAAAACGGACTGACTTTGGACGGTATTTTTAACATCAACAAGCCCGCCGGCAAAACATCCTTCGGGGTGGTAGCGGCGGTAAAACGCCTGACCGGCGAGCGGCATGCGGGACACGCCGGCACGCTCGACCCGGACGCTACCGGGGTGCTACCCATATGCCTAGGGCAAGGGACCCGCATCGTCGAATTCCTTATGGATACCAAGAAGACTTACCGCGCCGAGATCGAGCTTGGGAAAGCCACCGATACCTATGACAGAAGCGGAAAAGTCACTTATCAGGGAGATATTTCAGACGTCGATATCAGTAAAGTGGAACAGGCGCTGGCACTATTTCAAGGCAATATAGAGCAAACCCCGCCGATGTACAGCGCCGTAAAGCATAGGGGGCAGCCCCTCTACCGACTTGCCAGGGCCGGTATTACAATCCAACGCAAGAGCCGCAAAGTAACCATCCACCGATTGGAAATAATCTCATGGCAACTGCCTCTAATTACTCTGGAAATAGAATGCAGCAAGGGCACCTATATAAGGTCGCTGGCGCATGACCTCGGGGAGGCGCTGGGGTGCGGGGCTTACCTTAAGAACCTGGAGCGCACCCGCTACGGCATTTTCGACACTAAAGACGCTGTCTCTCTAACACAACTGGAAGAAGCCTACCGGCAAGGGGACTGGCAGCGATACCTCTACCCTATCGACAGCGTGCTCGAAAACATTAAAGCAATAGAGGTTGATGAGGGTAGTGAGGCCGCAATAAAGACGGGCGGCTTTCTTAAAAACGTTCCATCCGATAACGACGAGGAAAAATACCGACGGGCGTATAGTAAAGACGGGCGCTTTTTGGCGATACTGACTCACGATAAAGACATTGGCGCCTGGCGACCGAAAAAGGTTTTTATTTAAACGAGAATCAAGCTCTTTTCAGAGCGAATATATATTTATGTCAACTATTTTGAGTTTAAATCTTGACAGTTTGCTTTTAAAGAGAGTATAGTGGCACGGATACCAATTAAAGCTATCTGATTACACATTTCCAGCGTAAAGTCATCTCTAAAGAAAAGGGGGAAACAATTAAACAATGGGGAAAATAAATGTGGCAATAATAGGCGTGGGCAACTGCGCCTCTTCCCTGGTCCAGGGTGTATATTACTATAAAAACGCTAAAGAAAATGAAAAAGTACCCGGACTCATGCACGTTAATTTGGGCGGCTATCATGTCTCCGATATCAACTTCGTGGCTGCATTTGATATTGACCGGAATAAAGTGGGCAAAGACCTGGCACAGGCTATTTACGCCAAACCCAACAACACCTATAAATTCTGCGATGTGCCTTTAACCGGCGTTAAAGTAATGCGCGGCATGACTCATGACGGCCTGGGCAAGTACCTATCCGAGATTATCCAGAAAGCCCCGCCACCGACAGTAAACATCGTTAAAGTGCTCAAGGAAACCAAGACAGACGTGGTATTGAACTACCTGCCCGTCGGCAGCGAAATGGCTACCAAGTGGTACGTCGAACAGGTATTGCAGGCCGGCTGCGGCTTCGTTAACTGCATACCCGTCTTCATCGCCAGCCACAAAGACTGGGCGGCCCGCTTTGCCGAGCACGGCTTGCCTATTATCGGCGACGATATCAAGTCGCAGGTCGGCGCGACTATCGTTCACCGCGTACTAACCAAGCTATTTGTCGACCGCGGCGTAAAACTGGAAAAGACTTACCAGTTGAACTTCGGCGGCAATACCGATTTCCTCAATATGCTGGAGAGGGAGCGGTTGGAATCCAAGAAAATATCCAAGACCGGCGCGGTCACTTCCCAGCTACCTTATAAAATGAACCCAGACGATATCCATGTCGGTCCCAGCGATTACGTCCCCTTCTTGCTCGACCGCAAGTTCTGCCACATTAGAATGGAAGGTCGCACCTTCGGGGATGTTCCGCTGCTGGTCGAAGCCAAGCTGGAGGTCTGGGACAGTCCAAACTCCGCCGGCGTAGTTATAGATGCAATAAGGTGCTGCAAGCTGGCTATGGATAAAGGTATCAGCGGGGCTCTCACGGCGCCGTCTTCCTATTTCATGAAGACCCCACCGGTGCAATACAGCGATTCCGAAGCCCTCGATAAGGTCGAAGAATTTATCGCAGTCAACGCGGCATCACCTAGAAAGAAATCCTTGAAAAAACGAGGGGCTAAATAATCCGGGATGAAAATTGCCCTGGTCTCCCCTTATGACTTCGCTTCACCGGGCGGCGTGGTCAGCCATATATCCTGCCTAGAGAAGCAGTTTACCCGCCTAGGCCACGATGTTAAAATTATCGCCCCGGCTTCAAAAGCCGTCTATGCCACCGGCGACCGATTTATCCACATCGGCACGCCGCGTCCCATCCCGGTCAGCGGCTCGGTAGCCCGCATTACCATATCGCTGCGATTGGAAAGCCAGATTAAAGAAGTTTTTGAACGAGAGAGATTCGATATCTGCCACCTGCACGAACCCCTGATGCCCACTCTCTGCACGACCATCCTCAGGTTAAAGAAAACGCCAATGGTGGGCACGTTCCACGCCTCCGGCGGAAAACCATGGTACATCATGTTTTCACCTATAGGCAAATGGTATCTCGACCGGTGGTTCCGCAAGCTGGACGCACGCATTGCCGTATCCCAGGTAGCGCTGGACTATGTCAGTAAATATTTCCCTGCCGACTATGAAATTATTCCTAACGGCGTCGATACCCAGCATTTCCACGATAAGGTAACGCCCATCGACAAGTTTAACGACGGGAAAACCAACATCCTCTTCGTGGGGAGGCTGGAAAAGCGGAAGGGATTCGATTATCTATTGGAGGCGTATCGACTCATCAAGCCGGAGGTGCCAGATTGCCGTCTGATACAGGTGGGCCCGGGGGTGCGACTACGCAAGAAATACGAAAAATTCGCTCGCCAGCGCGGGTTATCGGACGCAAGTTTTATGGGATATGCCACCTACAGCGATTTGCCAAGATATTATAAGACTGCGGATATAGTCTGCTTTCCGGCGACGGGGCGTGAGAGCCAGGGTATCGTCCTTTTAGAAGCGATGTCAACCGGCAAGCCGGTAATCGCCTCAAATATCGCCGGCTATTCCAGCGTCCTTACCGACGGCGTCGAGGGCATCGCCGTACCGCCAAAGGATGCGGAGAAATTAGCCGAAGCCATATTAAGGCTTATCAAGAATAAACAGCTGCGGCAGCAGATGGGGAACCGGGGCATATCCAGGGCGCGTCAATTCGATTGGTCGATCATCGCCGGAAGGCTGCTGGATTTATATAACAAGACTCTAAATAAATTCAAATAATTTAAAGAAACCTAGAGAACAGGACTCATGACAAAACTAACTTCTATACGTAAAGCCATCCAGGAATATATCACAAAACCAATCGTCAGCATAGTCGCCAAGACGCCCCTAACACCGAACATCATCACCTGGATAGGATTTGTTATCACAATCGTTGGGGGTGTGCTTATTGTCACCGAGCATTTTCTCACAGCCGGTATTATAGTACTGGTAGCAGGGCTGTTCGATATGCTGGACGGAGCGCTTGCCCGCGCTACGGGAAAAATCACCCGCTTCGGAGCGATATTGGATTCCACCCTTGACCGCCTCTCTGAAGCCATACTATTAGTAACCCTGCTGGCGGTGTTTGTAAAATACGGACAGATGACCGAAAGCATCCTATCAGCGGTTGCTCTAGTAGGCTCGCTGCTGGTCAGCTATATCCGCGCCCGGATGGAGGGGCTGGGCATAGAATGTAAAGCCGGACTTTTTACGCGCCCGGAGAGAGTGATTATCCTGGCATTGGGGCTGATGCTAAGTCAATTTAGTAACGCTTTGCTTATTACCCTGGCTGTAATTACCTTTTTCAGCTGGATTACCGTTATCGAACGCATGGCCTACGCCTGGCGCCAGACACGGTCTTGATAATAAACTAAACTTTCTTTCATTACGCGTGTAAATGAGATAGACAAGGCACGATTGTGATGGTAGAATGTATGGGTTTTGCGTAAGGAGGTAAAAATGCCGGTTGTAGCTGCTATCGGAGCCCAATGGGGAGATGAAGGCAAAGGTAAAATCGTAGATATGCTGGCGGAGAAAGCCAGGTACGTGGTACGCTTCTCCGGCGGCGATAACGCCGGCCATACTGTAGTCAACCCCCACGGGGAATTCAAGCTGCGGCTTACGCCATCGGGCATCTTTAATAAAAACACCACGTCGATCATCGGCAATGGCGTGGTCGTTAATCCGGCGGTATTAAATGCCGAGATAGATGAGCTTAACTCGCGCGGCATCAATACGTCAAAGCTGCTCATTAGCGACCGCGCGCACCTGATTATGCCCTATCATATCGCTATCGAGGGGCTGGAAGAAGATTCACTGGGCAGCAAAGCCATCGGCACCACGCGCAAGGGCATCGGGCCCGCTTTTGCGGATAAAGTGGCACGTTCAGGCATCAGAGCCGGCGACCTTTTAGATAAAACAGTTTTACGCGACAGGCTGACGACAGTGCTGGAAGGCAAGAACAGATTACTGACCAGAGTTTACGGGGCAAAAGCTCTATCATTCGACGAAATCTACAGTCAGTACTGCCAGTATGCCGACCGCTGGGCACCGCGTATCTGCGACACGAGCGCAGTGCTGGCGGCAGCGATAGCGCGTAATGAACCTATACTTCTAGAAGGGGCGCAGGGCTTCCTGCTCGACCCGGACTATGGCACTTATCCTTTCAGCACATCTTCATCTCCGATGTCCGCCAATGCCTGTCTGGGTTCCGGCGTACCACCGAATAAAATCACGCACATCCTCGGCGTTTTTAAAGCATTTCAGACCAGGGTAGGCGCCGGCCCCATGCCAACCGAGCTCAAGGACGCCACCTGCGATATTATACGCGAGCGCGGGCACGAATATGGGACGGTTAGCGGTCGACCGCGGCGCTGCGGCTGGTTCGATGCCGTGGCGGCACGTTTAAGCGTGCGCATCAACGGCTTTAACTCCATCGCCATAACGCGACTGGACATCCTCGATGTTCTGCCCAAGCTGAAGATTTGCACCGCTTACAAAATCGACGGCGAGACTATCGATAATTTCCCATGGAGCATTGCCCTGCTGGAGAAATGCGAACCGGTTTACGAAGAGCTTGACGGATGGGAAAAGCCTACCAGCGATGCGCGCAAGTTTAAAGACCTGCCGCAGAACGCCCAGCGTTACGTAAAAAGGCTGGAGGAGCTAACCGGCTGCCCGGCGAGCCTGATTTCCGTCGGCAAACACCGCGAGCAGACCATCGTCAGGAAGGCGATTTTCTAATCTATTAAAGTCATTCTCGGGCTTCAGCCTGAAGGCTTGACTCGAGAATCCAGCATAACCTCTCCTCCTAACCCCCTCTCCGTGTACAGAGAGGGGCTCGCCCTGAAGTCTCTCCCTGAAGGGGAACTAAAGGGGGTGAGGTCTGGATTCCCGTTCCCGTATCAAGTACGGGACAAGTTTCGCGGG
>CAYGVP010000054.1:0-8585 GCA_964353385.1 uncultured Dehalococcoidaceae bacterium | reverse complement strand
CTCGGAAAGGTTCAAGACAGCTTACTTCGGCAAATTCCCCGGTTACTATAACACCGGCGACGGCGCCCGCAAAGACCCGGACGGCTATTACTGGCTCATGGGCCGCATCGACGATGTGATTAATGTATCTGGCCATCGCATCGGCACCGCCGAGGTAGAAAGCAGCCTGGTCTCCCATCCTAAGGTAGCCGAAGCGGCGGTCGTCGGCATGCCTCACTCGCTGAAAGGGCAGGGCATCTACGCCTATGTCACTCTGAAATCCGGCGTAGCTGTAACTTCCGATATCGATAAAGAACTCAAGAACCATGTTCGTCAGCGAATTGGTCCTATTGCCACTCCGGATATTATCCAGTTAGCTGATGGCTTGCCCAAGACACGCAGCGGTAAAATCATGCGGCGTATCCTCGTGAAAATTGCCGCCGGCGATACTGGCAATCTGGGTGATACTTCCACCCTTGCCGACCCATCGGTAGTGCAGACCCTGCTGGCGGGCAGAAAGAAGTAAAATCCTTAGCATAAGTGGCCTGGGTGGGGATTCCTCCCCGGCCGTTTGCTATATAAAAGTACATATTTTTGGAGGTAATTCGTGTCACAAGTCTCGACCAAAGAAGAACCCCAGTGGGCGAACCCGGGCGCTCTGGGCCTGGCGGCGTTCGGCCTCAACACTATCCTGCTCCAGATACACAATATCGGCTGGATAGACAGCTACATGCCCCTGATTTACGGTATTGTTTGGGGAGGCATAGCCCAGATAATCGCCGGCATTATCGACGGCAAGCGCGGCGACACTTTTGGGCTGACCGCTTTCTGTTCCTATGGCGCGTTCTGGCTGGGGCTTGCTTTAGCCTTCATTTTTCAGTGGACGGGCGTTGTCACGCTTGATAATTCAGGGCTTGCCTGGACCTTCGTTATATGGGGTATCTTTACCGCCTTCATGACAATCGGTACACTCAAGATGACCTTCGTGCACTTTTTCGTTTTCGCCTCGCTGGTAGTGCTTTTTGCGCTGCTGGCGGCTCATAAGTTCGGCGCTATATCTGCCGTGCCTGCGGGCATCGAGGGGCTGTTCTGCGGCGCGGCGGCGGCTTACGGTGCAGCAGCGGTTATCATTAACAGCAAGTTCGGGCGTACGGTACTCCCCATGGGTAGAATGCTAAAGTAAAAAACAGAAAAAACAATATAATAATAAGCGGCTCGGTAAGCTAATCAAGAGTTACCAGCCGCTTTATTATTTCCCGGAATACATGGATGACTATTTGCTATATGTGGCAGGCTGGTTGTATCATAGGTAACTGGAGCTTTCATTTATGAGTAGTGATTTAGTTCCCCCGGGCCTTACTTACCTCGCTGACAACATTCTTTCTAAAGAGAATATCCTCGGCGTTAGCAAGGAGCAGAGAGCCCGCTGGGCGAATAAACTTAACCTCCCCCCTCGTGCCGAGACTATTTTTTTTGCCGGCTGCGGTTATCAGTTCTCGCCGCAGCTGGAAGTATTGATGTCTTTAGCCAGGGGTATCGATAAAAGCGTTATCGGCTCCGAGCTCCCCATGCGCTTTGCGCGTTTTCAAAAGAAACTGGGACTCAACCTTCCCGGCATTTACAGCAATGTCCTGTCCCGCGGCGGTGCCGACGAAGTCAAGCCTCTGGAGGCGTGCGTTAAAGTGCTGCGCAACCTGGGCATACAGCCCGGTTACCTGGCGAAAAATGAACCATGCTGCGGCGCCGTGCTTTACAACGCCGGACTGCATTCAAAGTTTGCAGAAAATGCTCGCAAGGCTTATCAGGTACTCAAGGATTCTGGAGTCGAGCGGATTATAGGTGTCGTACCTTATTGCACCCATGCGCTGCAGAAGCTCTTTCCTATCTATATCGACGGCTACGACATTGAGGTGAAGCATTTCCTGGAAATAGTCGCCGAAAAGATTTCTCTCCTAAAGCTCCGCTATCCCCGCCCGGTCAGGGTAACCTACCACGACCCCTGCCAGATGGTCCGCTATTTGAACCTTATCGAAGAGCCGCGCCGGATTTTACGCTCTATCGAGGGTATTACGCTGGTGGAACCCGAGTGGACCTGTAGTGAATGGGCGACCTGCTGCGGCGGCGGGGGCGGGTTCGAGACAGTCTTCCCGGAATTAAGCCAGGTGCTGGCGGTCAACCGCGTCACCGAATTGCTGGAAACAAAGCCGGACATTATCATTACGCATTGCCCCGGCTGTATTATGCAGCTTAAAGACGGCCTCCGCCAGCTGAAAGTTACCGGCGTCGAGGTACTTGATTTATCGGAAGTCATCGCCGCAGCGATGGAAACATGAAAAAACAATCTGACTTTAACAGCTATAAGAAAGAAATTATGGATGCAGCTCATAGCGAAAGGCTGCATCTGGCGCTTTCCCGCGCCGTAAAGAGCTTCCGCGCCAACGTGAAAAGCGCTTTAGCGAAATTCCCCCATACAGTCGCTCTGGCGGATGAAGTCCTTGAAATCAAGAAAAAAGCTATCCCGGACATGGAAAAGCTAACCCGCCAGGCAATTAACTCCATTGAGGAGAATCATGGCAAGGGCTATATCGCACGCACGGCGGAAGAAGCTTTAGAAATCATTTCCAACCTCGTCGGGACGAAGAAGCTTATCGTTAAGGGCAAATCCATGACCGGCGAGGAAATCGGACTCCGCGAGCACCTTGAAGAAAAAGGCAATGAGGTCTATGAGACCGACCTCGGGGAATTTATCATTCAAAAACTCGGTGATAGACCAATGCACATCCTTTCCCCGGCTATCCATGTACCGCGCGAGGACGTCGCCAGGCTTTTCTCCAAGATTATGGGACAGGAAATTGCGCCGGATGCGGAAATCGCAGACATGGTCGCGGCGGCGCGGGAATATTTAAGAGATAAGTTCTTCCGGGCGGATATCGGCATCAGCGGAGCAAATGTTGTCGCCGCGGAGACCGGCACGCTTTTTATTATTGAAAACGAAGGTAATATCCGCCTTTCTACCAGCGCCCCGCCGGTGCACATCGCTCTAGTCGGCATGGAAAAACTGGTGTCAACATTGAGTGACGCTTTTAAAGTCAGCGAGGTCACCTGGCGCTATGCCAACTATACCATTCCCTCCTATGTCAGCATGGTCTCCGGTCCCAGCAAGACCGGCGATATTGAAAAGGTCACTACCTATGGTGCTCACGGACCTAAGGAGTTCCATGTTATCTTCCTGGATGGCGGCCGGACGCGTCTGGCTAAATACCCACATCTCCGACAGGCGCTTTACTGTTTGCGCTGCGGCGGCTGTCTTTATGAATGTCCCGTCTTTGCCGTGACCGCCGGCCATTTCGGTGATAAATACTTTGCCGGCATGGGTGCTATCTGGGCAGCTATCGTGAATAAAGACCCGGAAAAAGCAGCTTCTTTAGCCTATACCTGCCTTACCTGCGGACGCTGCCGCCAGAGGTGCCCCGTGAAAATCGATATGCCGGAAATGGTTATTGAATTGCGAAAGATGCTGGCGGAAGGTGAATAGATGCGATGCGCTTGATCTATGCGGCCGATATTACCGAAGCTATCTCTAATCTTTTTAAGCAGGCTAACTATGCCCTCGGCGACGATGTTCTGGCGGCTTTGAAAAAAGCGCGCCGGGAGGAAGAATCGCCTGCCGGGCGGGAGGCTTTAGACGCTATTCTGGAGAACGTCCGCATCGCCGCCGATGAGAAAATTCCGCTCTGCCAGGACTGCGGCACGGCTGTGGTATTTCTGGAAATCGGGCAGGATGTTCTTGTTGTCAAAGGCGACCTTTATACCGCTGTTAATGAGGGCGTGCGGCGGGCATACAAAGAAGGCTATTTGCGAAAGTCAATCGTTGACCGTCCTTTTTCCGACCGTAAAAACACCGGCGATAATACCCCCGCGATTATTCATACTGATAGCGTTCCCGGCAATCAGATTAAAATAACCGTCCTGCCTAAAGGCGGCGGGGCGGAGAATATGGCCAAGTTTGGCATGTTACTGCCTGCTGCTGGCCGTAATGGTGTGGTGGACTTTGTCGTCAATGCTGTCAGCGAAGCCTGGAGTAATCCCTGCCCCCCGATTATTATCGGGGTGGGCATCGGCGGCACCGCGGAAAAAGCGATGATGCTGGCGAAACACGCCCTCGTTAGAAAAGTAGGGCAGCCCAGCCCCGATAAAGAGACCGCCGAACTCGAAAAAGAGATTTTACATAAAGTTAATAAATTGGGCATCGGCCCGATGGGCTACGGCGGCAGGATAACAGCTTTAGCCGTCCATGTTGAGACCTTTCCTGCCCATATTACCGCCCTTCCCGTAGCGGTGAACCTACAGTGCCACTCAGCCCGCCACCGGGAAATAACATTATAGTAATATCATTGCGAGGAGTCAGACCGCCACCCCTTCACACCACTGGATTCCCAATCAGGTTGGGAATGACGGTATGAAAGGATGCGAAAGAAGGCCGCTAGTTTTATTACCGTTTCCTTATCGTTACCTGGAACCCGCCGGCTTTAAGCTTTTCTACCAGCTTGCTCACATCATCGGTATCTACATGCAGACAGATATTTCTCTCTTTTTTATCGGGAAGGATCTCGATATGGAGAGTCACCAGCTTCAAGCCCAGTTTGTTGACCGCGGACATTATCTTTTCCAGTGCTGCAGCATTACCGGCGTTGATAATCTCAAGCCTGGTGCCGCGGATGCCCAATCCGAGGATGGGATTTACTATCTCGTAAAATAAATCGTTAGTCGTCAAAATGCCCACTACACGATTATCTTCCAGCACCACTAACGAACCCACCTTTTTCGACTGGGCGAGGGCTACCGCCTCTTCCGCCGTAGTCTCCGGCGTTACCGTGATGACATTCTTTTCCATGATGTCCTTGACCGGAGTGCTGTGCAAGAGATAAGTCAACTCCCAGACGGTGAGTGAAGAAGCTTTGGAGGGAGATATGCTCTCCAGCCGCCTTGCGGTGACGATGCCTACCAGTTTCCCTTTATCTACTACCGGTAAGCGCTGGAATCTGTGTGCTTCCATGATTCTTTTTGCGTCGGAAATGCTGGTGTTACTGGGGATAGTAACCACATTGGTTGTCATAGTATCACGTATCAGCATTTTTCTCCTCCTTCAGTCCGGACTTTTTAATTTTTGTCTTTTAGTATAACATAATGATATAAGGATCTGTAACATTTTGTCCTGCGTCATTAAATAAATATGCCAAAAAATATTTCGCTCCCATTTTCTGCAAAAACGATAGAAAGCCTTAAAGCTGGGGATAATCTCTTGCTTTCCGGCGTCCTCTACGTTGCCCGTGATGCCGCTCACCGCAGAATGATAGATACTCTGGATAGGGGAGAGTCTCTGCCTTTCGATATTAAAAACCAGACGCTTTACTATATGGGACCATCCCCCGCACCTCCCGATAAAGTTATCGGTTCGGCAGGCCCCACCACCAGCGCCCGTATGGACCCCTATACCCCCCGCCTCCTCGCCGCAGGACTCAAGGCGATGATTGGTAAAGGCATGCGTTCACCTGAAGTCAAAGAAGCCTTGAAAAAATATAAAGCTGTCTATCTGGCAGCTGTAGGCGGAGCCGGGGCCCTCATTTCTAAGACCATTTTAAAATCGGAGGTCATCGCCTATCCCGACCTAGGTCCCGAGGCTATTTTACGGCTTGAAATAAAAGATTTTCCTGTTACCGTCATTAATGATATCTACGGCGGGGATTTATACATAGAGGGGAAAAAGAAGTATAGTCTGGCTTAGAAAATGTAATTTAAGCCCTGATTTCTATTTTTGCTGCGCTATCTTGGCATCCAGCAGCTTTTCCGCTTCTTCCAGAGTCTCAACGGAATTGGCTGCATAATCAACGCTCTTCCCGATTCTATTAAATTGCAGGTTGGTCAACTTGGTCTTACCTTCTACCCGAATCCCGCGCCTTATCCCGGACTTTTTAAAATAAATTTGTCCGCGTTCGATTTCCTTAAGAGTATCCTGACCTACCGGTTTGAATTCCGATATATCATTAATTATATCGTAGCCCGGTTTAAGCTTATTGATACCTTCAATGGTTGCATCGGTAGCTGCTTTCATCTCTTTATAATCAAAGAACCCAACTAGTTTAACGTATAATCTGTTTTTTGCGATATCGGCTCTGACGGTATACATACCGAGCTCCCTTTACAAATTTAGCACAGTCATTAGCTATTGGCGCCCATAAGAATCAAGCAGCTTTTCCGCTTCTTCCATAGTCTCAACGATATCGGCTACGTAATCAACAGTTTTCCCTATTCTGCTGAACTGTATATTGGTCAACTTGGCTTTACCTTCCACCCGAATACCATGCCTAACACCAGCCTTTTTTAAATAGGACTGGGCGCGTTCTATTTCTTTGAGCATGTCCTGGCCTGCCGGTTTGAATTCCGATACATCATTAATTACATCAAAGCCGGGTTTGAGTTTCTTGGCCTCTTCAATGGTTTTATCGGTGCTGGCTTTCATCTCATTATAGTCAAAGAATCCAACAAATTTTACGTATAACCTGTTTTTCTGAATATCAGCTCTGATGGCAAACATGTTAACCCCCTATTGATGAGTGTCATAATTATATATCAATCAAAATGCAATTTCAATCTATCTGAATAGCTGCCGTGTGTAAAAAAAGTGTACTTTATTGCGAGTAATTTATCAAGAGAATATATTTGATTTTTAGAGGTACTTTAGTCTTTACCTTTCGGCAGAAAAACGGTAAAATATAAGTGTCAGAACATCCTCACCAATGCCGAGAAATCTTTAGATTAGCAGGCGTGAAAAATCTTGGATAAAAAAGTCCTCGACTGGCTGCTGGAAGGACCAGCCTGGCTCAAGTATGCTGTGGAACTCCAGCTATTGAATGCTAAACCGGATGTCATTCCAGTACTGCAGGATAGCTCAATACAAAAAATCATCACTCGCCTCAAAGGCTCCAGCGCCGGTATCCCCGCTATAAAGTCGGGTCGGGTGCATTACACCGAGACAGAGAAAGCTTACTGGGACCTGTTTTTTCTGGCGGACATCGGGCTGACGGTCAATGAAATCGGGCTGGATATCGAGGCAGAGGAAATTTTCCGGTATCAATCTCACGACGGGACTTTCACCATGCCTCCTAACGTAAAGGACAACTACTTCTGTATGTCCTCGATACTCATTGCCTCGCTGGCGAAGATGGGCTACCGCGACGACCCGCGGGTAATTAAGTACATCCGCGCAGCGATGAGAGAGCAAATACCTGGTAGTGGCTGGGATTGCTATGCCTACGACTATGGCCCAGGGAACTCCTGCCCGATGGAAGATATGAATGTTTTAATGTTGCTAGGACAGTATTTAGACTATCGGGAGAATCCCAAGCTTTATGGAGCCATCGATTACCTGCTCTCGCATTGGGAGGAAGGGACAAATCTTTATGGGTTTGGGACGGGAAAGCGCTTCCGCAGCCTGCAGTACCCGGCGGTAAAATACGGCATTCTGCGAGTGCTGGATGTACTTTCGCTTTTCCCTTACGCCGTAAAGAACCGGGCTTTCCAAAGTATGCTGGACTACGTTCATATTAAAGCCGTTGCCGGGCAATATTTTGCCGAATCTGCGGATATGGTTTATACTGATTTTGATTTTAACCAGACTAAGAAACCAAGCCGTTGGATTACGTTTTTAGTCAACCGGATAGATAGAAGGGTAGCATAAGAAAAGTAAGGTGAAAACGAAGGAAGGGAAAAAACTGTGTATCGCATTGAGGTCTCGGTAAAGGAAGGTTTCGCCGACCCGCGTTCCGAAGGACTGCAAAAAGATATCCTCGACCTTGGCATTAAATCGATTAATCATGTTAAGGTCAGCAGCATCTATTTGCTGGAGGGCAAACTGGATGATAAAGAGCTTTTAGCCGTCTGCCGCGATTTACTTACCGACCCGATTGTAGAAGAGTATAACATTCAAGAAAGACCAGCTCCTGCCGGCGCTCGTCTGGTTGAGGTAGCCTATAATCCCGGCGTCATGGACCCGGTGGAAGACAGTGTAAAAAAAGGCATTCGCGACCTTGGGATAGGCACCGTCAGCGCCGTCAGGACGGCTAAAAAATACCTGCTCTGGGGCGATATTTCCGATGACACATTAAAGTCCATCTGCGATAAATTGCTGGTCAACAGCATCGTCCAGCACATCGTCGCCCACAAAGAGGCGGTGGCGTTGCCGTCCGCTACTTATAAGTTCAAACTGGAGAAGATAGATATCGCTGCCATGGACGATAAAGCGCTGATGGACTTGAGCAAGGGCAGGTTCTGGCTCAATATCCAGGAAATGCGGATTATCCAGGACTATTTTAAAAGACTTGGACGTCAACCTACCGACGTCGAGTTGGAAACGCTGGCGCAAACGTGGTCGGAGCACTGCATCCACAAAACCTTTAAAGCTAAAATAACACTCGGTAAAAAAGTTATTGATAACCTCATGAAAAGCACGGTGATGAAGGTGACGCAGGAGCTTAATAAGCAATGGTGTCTTTCCGTCTTTAAAGACAACGCCGGCGTCATCGACTTCGATGGACGGTACGCAGTCT
>CAYGVP010000053.1:0-8684 GCA_964353385.1 uncultured Dehalococcoidaceae bacterium | reverse complement strand
ACTTGGCAGTGGTATTAAAACTGGCATGACCCAGGTGCTCTTGAAGCATCCTTAATCCATCTCCACTATCATTAAGTTTTACCGCGTGCACGGCAAACGCATCTCTTAAGCGGTGGGGTGAAACGTAATGAGTTTTACCAGTTTCCGGATTAACCAACTTGGGTAGGCTAGCCCTCTCGGCACACTCCCGAACGATTTGCCAACCTCGGTGTCTATTTATACCGAATAGAAGTCTCTTCCCTTCCCGGGTGATCGGACCTCCACGTTTTATAAATCCTTCGAGCATTCGTATAGTGTCATCATCGATTGGTAACATCCGTACTCTGCAATGTTCTCGTGCCTGTGTTATAGCTTTTTCAACACTACGACTACAAGAAGGACAGAATCGATGACTCTTACTCAAGCGTGTGCCACAATTCTGACAAGATAAATTTAAACGAATTTTAAGATGCTGGATGGTAATGGTTTGATGAGCAAAGTCGATGTCATCGACTGCTAGAGCAAGCGCTTCAGATATGCGGCATCCGACATGGAAGAGGATTCTGACAAGAAGTCTATCTCTAACGTTTGTAGCGGCAGCTTCGAGTTGTGCTATCTCAGATGGTTCTAAATAGGCTTTAACCAACGATATCTACTCCTGCGATTTTTGAACGTTAATAGAACTAGGCTCATCAAGTAGTTTTTTCAGTGCTGCCTTAGGTACCAAGAGCCTCCGTCCTATTTTCAATACCGGGATTTCACCAGTTTTCACCCTATCGTAAGCTAATTGACGTCCAATGCCGAGAACTTTAGCACACTCTTCAATAGTCAGGGTTAGTCGTTCCTCATGCATTTCTTTCCTCCCTATTAAGCTCTTCTCTTGACAAATGATAACAGGTTATGTTATATTCTGGTCAATTGAAACATATAATATCCATAATATATGTACTATCACATATTATAGGAGTTCATTATGGCTCGTAAAATCAGAGGCTTTTCGGATGAAATAATGCAAAAAGTTATAACATTACGTGTTGCCGGATCCAGTTGGATGAAGATCCAAAAGGAAGTTGGAATAGATCGTAGAACCGCAAAACGAGTTTATGAGCAATGGGAGCATAGCCAAGCAAAAGAAGAGCTTAAAGCTGCACGTCAGAATGTCGCAGCGAAAGAATTCCACAATCACATGCAATCTTTGATTAAACTGGAACAATCATTAATCGAAACTCTTACCGTACCAAAGCTACCTAGCGAGAGAAGGAAAGCGAATGACCTTTTAATGCAACTGTGGCAGAGTGATATCCTTGGAGAATATGGAGCCTACGGATTACCAGGTACAAAGGTAGAGACTCGTTATATGGTCCGCCAAAATCAGTTACTATTTAAATCTCTACAAATCCATACACAGGGAAAAGTAGATTGGCGTGCTATGGAAAAATGGGAGGAGAGCTGGAACCGATGTGTAAGTGCCTTGATAGAGTGTGAGGCAAATGGTCGTAAAATATTGCAGAACATACTCAAACAAAAGCCAGATCTGAAAGACACCTTACTGAAGGGAACTGATAGGAAAGACGTGTTAGAACGTATTCTGAAAGGGACGCTGCACGTCGTGTGGCAACATATATTGCACGGTAGAATAAGTAAATCCTTCCCTATTGTGAAGATTACACCCCGTAGTGATGATCAAATTGAGATTTTGTTTGGTGAAGATAATCTTAATCAGGGAATAACCTTCCACGAAGCTAAATCCGCTAAAGTAGTGGCGCAAGTGAGTAAATGGGCAGCAAAAAATCTATCTAAAGAAGATTCAGTCGAGAAGCTAGTGGAGGAGATTAATGCAATGCAAAAGAAAATCGAAGAATTACGTGAATCTCTCAATCCACTTGTTTTAAAGCCACTCATATTAAGCACTCGATGTGAACTATGTCCTGCTTAATAACAAAGCAAATTTTCTCACAAGGAGGTACAAAAAATGAGAGGACACATTACTAAAAGAGGGCACAACAGTTATTCCATCGTTATTAATCTTGGGATTGACTCGGCAACAGGTAAACGAAAACAACAATGGGTAAGTATTAAAGGAACAAAAAAAGATGCCGAGAAACACCTTGCAGAGTTATTAAACCAAATTGACACTGGTAGCTTCATAAAGCCCATAAAAACTACGTTAGCAGAATATCTTGAAAGATGGCTGAAAGATTATGTTTGGCCGAGCTTAGCACCCAGAACAGCAGAAGGTTACGAACATATCATGTGTCATCATGTTATTCCGGTTTTAGGAAATATGGTATTAAACAAATTTAAGCCTGAGAATCTGCAACGTTACTACTCTGAAAAGCTCTCTTCTGGCCTAAGTGCACAGACCGTAAGGCACCACCACACTGCCCTACATAAAGCATTGCATACAGCAGTCGAATGGGGATTGTTATCCAGAAATATTGCTGATGCAGTGAACCCTCCTCGCGCGCAACATACCGAAATGCAAACGTGGAATGAAGATGAAGTTTCCCATTTCCTTGAAATAGCTAAAGTCAGCCACTATTATGCACTTTTTTACACCGCCCTTTTTACAGGAATGCGCAGGTCGGAATACCTAGCTTTAAGGTGGTCCGACCTCGATTTACTACTCTGCCAGGCTTACGTTAACCGGAGCCTCCACGTACTAAAGGGAGGCCAAGTAGTCTACAGGTCGCCAAAGACAGCTAAAGGACGCCGCATGATTGCCCTGTCACCTTCAATGGCGTCGGTTTTAAGAGAACATTACGAAAAGGCGAAGCTTGAACGGGCCATGCTTGGTGTGTCACTTAAAGATGATGATCTGGTATTTTGCCAGCCTGACGGTTCTCCCCTATTGCCTAATACTGTAACCCATGCATGGATCAAATTAGTGCGGCGAACAGGTCAAAAATCTATACGTTTACATGACGCTCGGCACACCCACGCGAGCCTTATGCTTAAACAGGGGACTCACCCAAAAGTGGTTCAGGAAAGATTAGGACACGCTGGTATACAAATTACTCTCGATACTTACAGCCACGTAGCTCCCGGGCTCCAGGAAGCGGCCGCCAAGCGCTTTGACGATATTTTATACGGCAAGTATAATAAACGTGAGAAAGAAGCTATTGAAAAGCTTGGTTAGCAAAATGTTAGCAAAATGGTTTATGTCAATTTTACGATAATAGAAATAAGTCCAAATTTAGCTTCAAAATAGAGCGTGCGCCTGTAGCTCAGCGGACTAGAGCATCGGTCTTCGGAACCGAGGGTCGTGGGTTCGAATCCCTCCAGGCGCGGTAGAATTTAAAGCTAAAAAACTCCTTATCCTTTATTTAGTAAGAGGCTTTCGCTAAGGAATGGCACTAATTTGGCACTAATCAGCTTACAGAATGAAGGGTGTAAAATATGAAAAACATTTCTTCCGTTATTGATATGTGGAATTATCCTACGAATATAGGAAGGCTTGTAATAAATCTCCATTCTATAGAAGTCGTCATTCGCCTATTTTTATCGATAAATGAAGTTGGGTCACAAAATACTATTAGACTTGCTCAAAGTGTGCGTTCATTTGAAATAAATCAAGAAGTAGATGAAAACAAATTCACTAATTACGATACATTAAAAACTCTAATTAATGAATACAACAAAATAATATCATCATACTCTTATAATGATTTAGTTATCGATATTGAATTAGTAAAACTTAGGGATGCTATGGCACATGGTCGTGCATTTTATTTAGAACAATATCCTCCTTATACTACAATGCTTTTGCTGAAATTTAGTAATCCGAGGGAGAATATAGTTTCGCACAAACCAATAGTTGTACTTAAAGAACTAATGACAAAAAAGTGGCTTGACAAAAATATCAAGTGGACTCGAAATGAATACAAAAAGGTTGTGGAAGCCTGTAAAAGAGTATCAAAAATTAAACAATAATATAACCACAATTAGTTGATACTATTTATTTTAAAAGATCACATAATACTAATGCTCTGATTGTGTGTAAAGTTTCGGTCTCTTGAGTGACATTAGGATTTTGCTTAACATGGTTTATTAAGTCTTTCATTATTTCAGGAAACTCAGCGATACGGTCAACACATTTTAGTAATTCACGCATAACTTGTTCTCTTTGATTATCTGAGATAAAAGAAACAACATGCCATATTTCATATTCTTTATCACTTTTAACGTTAAACGCCTTGCGGATAGTTGCCCTTGATTCTTTCGAAAACACGTTGTGTATTCTATAATAAGTTCCACGATTGGGATTAGTTACGTCAGAATACCTTATTTTTCCAGTCATCCACCCAGTAACATCAACAGCAACCTTTTTCCCATCGGAAGGACGAAAGGCAATTAAGTCTATATCACACCATCCTGAACTCCCACCTCTAGATACTTTATACTTTATTCGGTTTTGAACTAGAAAGCCTTGTGTCTCAAGCCAAGCACGAACGATTTGTTCGTTGTTATCCATAAGCTAAACCTCCAATTACGATTACTTTTTCAAAGGGTCAAGTTCCTTATGTATAACTATTTCATCAAATTTGTTGGCTGCTGATTGCTGTAATCCTGGCGCAACATGGCTATATGTGTCAAGCGTAATCTGAATGCTGGAATGTCCTAGCCTCCCCTGAACTATCTTGGGGCGTACACCCTGCTTCTCTAATGCCGAAGCAGGGTGTTCCGGGCATCGTAAAACCTGTGGTTTGTGAGCAATGCTTACTTGGTATAACCGGTGATATTGGCGATCCAGGCGATAAAATCTCCCGGATCTTTATTCGCGCTGTGCAAAGCATCCCAGTACAGCGAGGTATTCACACTCTTATTCAGGTTCTCCAGGCTCGTGGCTAGATTGATGGCGACGGTTGGCGAGGTGTGAGGGTCACTGGAGCCAAAGCGTATAAACCAGTATTTAGCGATATCAGTATTTTTTTGGCTTATAAAATACATGGGATTCATCAGGTTCACCGCAGTTTTCAGGTCATTATCAATCTCGGCGTTACTGTTACCGGTTGCGTTCCGGAGGCTGAAGTTTGTAAAGTGCCTGGCGTCGGTTGTCGCATTGCCGAACAGGATGTTCTCGGGATTCGCTAGTTTAAAATCATCAAAGGCCGGAAGCCCCTTCATTCTGCCGACATGGGAAACAAAGTCTACAAAGGTAAACGAGGCTTTATTGTTAGCCCAGCCTAGCCATGGATTTTTTGACAGATAGCTTGCACGGTCTGCGTCCGATAAGGCGCTCAGGTACTTGTTTGCCGATGGGATAATGTAGTTTTGGAGAAGATAATCGGCGTAGTTGGCGGCGGTGATAGTCCCGAAGCCATTTTTGCCCTGAAGGTTCAGCGATGCCTGATAAACGGCAAAGGCATCTTTAAGTTGATAAGAAAGGGTTTGATCCACCAGGCCGGAACTTTGTGGCGTGTTGCCCCATATCCACTCATAGGCCATATCGGCATGCTCCAGATCTATGACGGGACAGTAGGGGGCTGCGGCATAGATGGTGTCATCCGCATCGGCACCGCCGAGCGCCTTAATATAGGAATCATACAAATTAGTGTGACCGGAAACACCGAGAAGCGACGAGAGGGCGCCGCTGGCGCTGGTGCCGGACGCGATAATCCAGCTGGCGTTACCGGGCATGATGCTGTCGTTGAGGTGTAAGTAGCGGACAGCACACTTCAAATCCACGATGTCGGCCGGTGCCTTGCCGAAGAATGTGCCGTCGGCGGCCTTGTTGTCTTCGCCGCGGCAGCCGGGCCACACTTCTACATAACCCGCTGCCAGAGCCAGATCCGCATTAGGATTTGGTGTAGCATCAAAACCGGGAGGAAGTGGGGCACCCGGAGGACGACCGGCGCCGGCAATTGCGGACCTATATCCTCCGGAAGTGAGATTTAAGAAAATAGGGGCGTTCGTGGCATCAATATTAACTCCATTGATATTTATGGGAACGTAAATATTCATACTCTCATACTTGGCGTCCACAGGGTTTGCAACATAGGTAATGTGCTCCCAGAATCGGTAGGTGACTGTCTTATTGCCTGTGGATGTAGTCACAGTCTTGGTCTGAACGGTAAAGTTATCTATTGGGAACAGCAAAGCAGCTGGGATTGTTGGTGTTGTTGTCAGCGTCGCCGTCGCCGTTGGTGCGACCGAGGCAGTTGGAGTATGCTCGACTGGAGTTGAAGTAGTCGTTGGAGCCGTCTCGGCGCAGGAAGCCAGAAACATGAAGATAGCGATGATAGCGGTAAGCAACACCCCAAAAATCTTCTTTTTCATTTATTAGTCCTTTCTTTAGTATCGTTAAAACCTAGTCAAACATAACTATCTTCACATCTGACACCTCCTCTAAAATGCATTGATTGAAATGGGTAATTTATAGGGGAAATAAAAAAAACACCGCATAGCGCTTGGCTATTTCGATACCTTTTTATTCTCGGTATAGCCTTGCCTAGTATTTCTAAACAAGGGTATGCCGATATTGTGTCGACTAATTTAACATTTTTTAAAGTGGTTTGTCAACCCACCTTTTATAAGGTTCTCTTTGCATTTGGTTGCTTCGCCCAGTATGATGCTAGTGATATGAATAGCAAAAGAGAGTATGCTTTTCTCTGGATAGCCATAGGTTTTTTAATAATATTGGGTATCTGTCAATATGTTTTAAGAGTTCCCGAAAACCTTTTTTATCTTGGGGTTTAAGCCGCTGCCGACTTTTTCGATGGCTTCATAGCGGATTTTATTAAGCTCTTTTTGCTTCGCTTCGAGTTCCGCCTTGGAATACAGTCTTTCCGGGTGCACAAGGATATCGTCCACAGCGCGGATGGAAGCGGGGACCTTAAAGCCGGAGGGGGAATCCACCCAGTCTTCCAGTCCGCCCCGGCAAAGCGAATCGAGGATATTCATGGTGTGAGAGACCTCGATATCCTTAAAGTGATAGCCTTCCCCTACAGACCCGGTATTCATAAGATAGTAGTTCATATGGGGGAGATTTTCCAGGATATCATAAAACCGGTTAGCGTGCTGCGCCCTATCGCCGGCCATAAAGGGGTCGTAGAAAAACTCGGTGCGTATTTTGCCCGCCTGGGTGGGGTCGCCGGCGGAGGATTCCATAGCCTGGCCGAGTACCATCAAAGCGGCAGCCTGGTCTAGATTCAGCTTACAGATAGCAGGAATAATGGGACCCCTGGTGATGAGAACGATATTATCAATAGACTCGACATCAATATGGGGGCTGGCGTGCATGAAGTCTCTCCTTAAGACAACCGCCCGTCCGTTGGAGGTCCGCTCGAAGTTCTCGAAGTCGAAGTCGCCATCATCTTTAACACAGACATTTTCACAGACCGTATCCGCTTTCAACAGACCATAGAAAATTTCCACCTGCTCGCCCGGATTAATGCCCTCGGTCTTGACGAAAACGCCGCCGGCTTCGAAGCCGTGAAAAGAGCCATCCGGCATAAGCGTGCCGCCGTCATCCTGGATAAGCCAGGACCGTTCCATGCCCTTACGCGCCAGGATTTTACAGGTGGTGGTGGTCTTGCCATTAGCGCTCAAGGCGACGAGAAGAGTGCGCATCGGCCTATAATCGCCATGAGTGGTCTGGAGGAAATCCTCGCGGCAACCGGCGTGCAGGAAAATGCCGCCCCGGCGGGTCTTGGCAACCCAATCTTCGGAGGCAAAGACTCCCTTTTTAAATTCGCCGATATAGTTGCTGTTGCGGACGATTTTCACAACCCGGCCGTCATCAAGGAAAGCGAGGCGGATAGTTATATCCTTATCTGGGAGGGGCTTGGACTTATTGGTCTGCCAGGCGGCATCGCCGAAGAAGATGATCTGATAGTCCGGCTTCTTAACAGGCTTGCGCACCGGAATAAAGAGGTTCTTGCCGCCATAAGCAACATGGGCGAACTTCGTCGGGATGATGAGCCTGACGACCGTATCACTATCGTGGTTGCCAACGATACGGTCGATGGATATAAGCTTTTCTTTAGCGAGGGCTTTCTCACAGTTTTGCAGGAGCTTAAGCTCGTCCTCGCCGAAACAATCATCGACGGAGTTTTTAGTGAACATCTGCGAGCGTGAGGTAGGCTCGCTTTCCGCCACGAAGTTATTGTAGATTGTTTTTACAACCCCCTCCTCCTTTTCCACCAAAGCCCTTAAGACTTCATCGGAGGGGTTATCCAGCAGGCGGTTTTCCGCTTTAGCTTTTTCCCTGATTCTTTCCGCCGTCTTGGCGAACTCTCCCAGATTAATTTTAGCAGCCATTTCAGACCTCCATACTCCCTATCTATCTTATAACAAAAACACCTTCACCCTCAACAAGAAGGTAACAAATATTTTAAATCTCGCCGTAAACGCCGTCGTGGTAGGGTTTAAGAAGTGTTACGGGAAGGATGAGATTAGTCAACACATCGGTGCTTCTGGCATATACCTTAATATAATTACCGGTGAGACCGGACCAAACGCCGCAAGATTGCTGTTCCCAGAGGACATCCAGGGTCTTGCCCAGAAATTGCCGCTGAAAGAGGCGGGCGTTCTCTTTAGCCAGCGAAAGCGTTTTATCGACGCGCTCTTTCACCACAGCAGCGGGAATCTGGCCGGGCATAGAAGCGGCTTCTGTGGCAGGGCGGGGGGAAAAGGGGAAAACGTGAATGCGGGCGAACCGCATTTCACGGCAGAAGTGCAGAGTCTACTGAAATTCCGCATCA
>CAYGVP010000052.1:0-8692 GCA_964353385.1 uncultured Dehalococcoidaceae bacterium | reverse complement strand
CGCCGATGCAGTTTTAATTTTAACGGGAAAACGGGGAGATGTCAAAAGGGATAATACTTTTAAAGAAGCACAGTTATAACATGAAGACATTTACGGATCATCTTTAGGCCTTAGTAATAATATTGGAAATACGCATACGATTGCGATACCGAAATGTGTTAACGGATGATATAACCATTTATTCATTGTTTCTAGAACATTTACTGTTTCTGGATTAATTATTCCATTTATTACTAGAAATAATCCAGTTAGTACGGTTAAAATTCCAATATAGACAAATGTTTTATAAGCGAGTATTCTTTTACTATCTTCTCTTAAGGCCTTACGAGTTAAAAAACTAATAATTTGAAAAATTTTTAATGTCATAGAAAACACAACCAAACATAACCAGATAAATGATATGATTAATCTTAGTTCAAAGAATCCTTTGGAGTGAGTTTCAAAAACCCCCATAAATAAAGCTATAGACGAAAATATTAAGAGAAAATATTTTAATCCGTTACTTATGGAAAACCATTTATTTACACATCGTTTAAAGCATTTAGCGATTATTACATTCAGGATTGAAAATATACACATAGATATCCCAACAACGATAAAAAAGATTGTTTGACCTACATCTGAAGTGTAGGTAAGTATAAATACACCTACTGAAACGAATGTAATAGCTTGTTCAACTAAATATTCCTTTTTTAGTTCAATGTTATTCATATTGAAATTATTATACCATTTATTATTTTCTGTCGATTATCAACAATACCTGTAAACTGACAATTCATATAAAACCCAATCTTAGAGATAATTTAGGGACATGATAGAGATTGCCACGTCGCTGCGCTCCTCGCAATGACAGTGGGAAATCCTCCTTTGTCCCCCTTTTACAAGGGGTGACAATCCATCGAGTCATTATAAGAAATCTTGAGTTGAAGAGGAAAACATCATTCCCCTTGATAAAGGGGAAGCAGAAGAGGATTCAGTTTCTACTTTTGATTTGTGTTTTTGAGATTTGACCTTTGATTTTTGATTTTATCCCCACCTTGCCTCTTCCCCTCCCGCGAGGTTATAATTAGGCAATGCCTAAAATCATTGCCGGTATGCCGGCTTTCAACGAGGAAAAGTATATCGGCACTCTGGTGCTGCAGGCACACCAGTATGTCGATGAAGTGATAGTTATCGATGACGGCAGCACCGATGATACCGCCGAGATAGCTAAACTGGCCGGCGCCAGGGTGATTAAGCACGAGAAAAACCGCGGCTACGGCGCCGCTATCCAGAGCATCTTCGCTGAAGCTAAAAAACTCGACCCTGATATTCTCGTCATACTAGACGCGGATGGACAGCACGACCCACAGGATATCACCAGCGTAATTAAGCCCGTCCTCGACGGCTACGATGTCGTTATCGGCTCCCGGCACAAAGAGGCGCAGAAAATACCTTTATACCGCCGAATCGGGCAGCGCATCATTACACGTTCCGTCAAAACACTCTCGGAAGACAATCTTACAGATACAGAATGCGGGTTCCGTGCTTTCTCCCGCAAGTCCATTAAGTCGCTGGAGTTGAGAGAAACCGGTATGGCTGTCTCCGCGGAAACCGTAGCTGAAGCTGCCAGAAAAAACCTTAAAATAACCCAAGTCCCGGTTTCCGTCACCTACAGCAAAGATAGCTCTACACTGCATCCGGTGAGGCACGGGCTGGGTGTGTTTACGCGCGTACTGGCAATGATATCGGAGCAGCGCCCTTTATACTTCTTCGGGGTGGGGGGACTTATACTCGTTATCATCGGGCTGGGCTTTGGAATCAGGGTGGTGGCTATGTTTACAGACACCCGGGTTTTGCCTCCCGGCAACACAATGGTGGCGGCGGTCTTAATTGTAGTAGGAATGTTCAGCGTTTTTACCGGTTTAGTCCTCTCTGCGCTGCAGCCGGGCAAACATGGTTTGAGTATATTTACCAGGATACTGATGATTATTTCTGAACAGCGCCCGATGTTATTCTTCGGGCTCGGCGGGCTAGTCCTGGTGATTGTGGGGCTGGTCTTTGGCGTAAGAGTATTGAACATCTATGCCGATTCAGGAATTTTACCAACCGGCAACGCACTGATATCGGTAGTCTTAATAATGGTCGGCATGTTCAGTATTTTTGCCGGTCTGATACTCCGCGCTTTGCCACGAGAGAAAAAGTAACTATCGTTGTCTCCTTTTAAAAAATGCTAAAGATAACGCTAATAAATCCCCCTCAAGCCACCCGCTATCCCCAGCCCCCCATCGGTCTGGCTTTAATCGGCGCTATTCTGGAAAAAGAGGGATATCCGGTCAATCTTCTGGATGCCAACGCCTTGAGACTAATGCCGGAAGATGTGAGTAAAGCAATACCCGCCGCTGATGTTGTTGGTATTACCGCTATGACGCCGACGATCGGCACGGCTTTACGTATTGCGCGCCACCTTAAGAAGGATAGACCCGGACTCAAGATAATCATCGGCGGACCGCACGTTACATTGCTGCCTGAAGAAACATTATCTTCATCCTCAGATGTTGATATAATTGTACGCGGCGAGGGCGATGAGACTATTATCGAGCTATTGCGGGCGATAGAAAGCGGTCGCCCACTGGACGACATTGCTGGCATCAGTTACGTAGCTGACGGGAAAATAGTCCATACTATAGACAGGACATCGAGCGTGGATATGGACTCGCTCCCCTACCCGGCTTACCACCTGCTGCCCTGGAATAAATACAGACCCCATCCCCCACACGGCAGACAGATGCCATTCGGCGCTATAGTGACCAGCCGCGGCTGCCCCTATCACTGCGCCTATTGCTCCAAACCCGTTTTCGGCAGCAGGTTCCGCGCCCAGAACCCCGAACGTGTTGTGGAAGAAATAGCCTATTTGCAGCGGAAATTCGTTATCAAAGAAATAGCTTTTTATGACGACTCGTTCACGCTGGATAAAAAGCGCGTCCATGCCATCGCGGACAGAATCATCGAAAAGAAACTTAAAGTTGCCTGGACTTGCGAGACGCGCGTCAACCTGGTGGATAAAGAGCTTTTACTGAAAATGAAGCAGTCCGGCTGTTATTCGATAGCTTACGGCATTGAAACCGCTTCTCCAGAGATATTAAAGACTCTCCAGAAAGATATTACCCTAGAGCAGGTCGAAACGGCGGTCCGTAACAGCCGTGAGGTCGGTTTGCAGGTTACCGGCTATTTCATGCTCGGCTCTCCCGGAGAGACCCCGGAGACTATTCAACAGACCATTAAATTCGCTAAAAAGCTGAAAGTCGACTTTGCCCAGTTTTCCGTAACCACCCCTTTTCCCGGCACCGAACTTTACGACATTTATATGCATGATAAAAAGGAAAGCATCGCCTGGGAGAAATTCGTTTATGCCGGCACCGATAACCCAGCTACTCCTGTTTTTGAGAGTGATACATTAAGTCGCGAAGACCTTCAAACCCGGACACGTCAAGCCTACCGGGATTTTTATCTGCGCCCCGCTTACGTCTGGCAGCGATTACGCCGCTGTACTTCCTGGGACGAAATAAAGATGAACTTTAAAGGCCTGGGGATGCTTCTGCGCAGTGTCTAGGGTGAAAGCTGCGACCACTTGCGCTCTTTAACGTATTTCATGGAATCCAGTTTTTCCAGTTTATTGAAATTATGGCGGGCGTCTATCCAGCGCATGGTGCCGGAGCGTCCGCGCATAGCGATCGACTGTGTTTGTGCCCCACCGCTAAAATACCGCACCCCTTTAAGCAAGTCCCCGCTGCTGACCCCGGTAGCGGCAAAAAACACATCATCGCTAGTAATCAAATCTTCTGTCTGGTAGACCTTATTAATATCCTCTCCTCTATCAATAGCGGCTTGTCTCTCTTTATCATCGCGGGGCCAGGCTTTACACTGGATAGCGCCCCCGATACAGCGTATCGCCGCGGCGGAAAGGACTCCTTCCGGCGTGCCGCCGATGCCCATCAGCATATCTACATCTGTATCCGGCAACGCTGCCTCAATAGCCGCGGAGACATCACCGTCGGTAATCAATTTTACCCTAGCGCCGGTGCTTCTGATATCATGCAGCAGTTTTTCATGGCGCGGCCGGTCAAGCACTACAACGGTTATCTCGGATATTCTTTTACTTTTGGCGGCGGCTACCCTTCTAATATTTTCAGCTGTCGGGGCATCAATATCAATAACGTTTTTGGCTTCTGCGTCCGTAACTATCTTGTTCATGTAGACAAAGTGCCAGGGGCAATGCATCGTTCCCCTGGCAGAGAGCGCCACTACGGAAATAGCGCCGGGAAGACCCTTAGAGGTCAGCGTGGTGCCGTCAACAGGGTCGACGGCGATATCAACTTTAGGCTCTGAACCATCACCGATTTTTTCGCCGATATATAACATAGGGGCTTCGTCCTTTTCGCCTTCCCCTATGACGACTATCCCGTCCATTCTGACGAAGCCCAGCACATTACGCATGGCTGTTACCGCCGCCTCGTCTACCAGGTTCTTATCACCTCTCCCCAGAAAACGCGCTGCCGACATAGCTGCGGCTTCGGTAACGCGCACAAGCTCCATGGCGATATTACGTTCGATAGGATGGCTGCTTTTTTGTATATTCATATTATGTCAACTCCACTTTCACTGGTCGGGGCGAGTGGATTTGAACCACCGACCTCAGCGTCCCAAACGCTGCGCGCTAAACCAAACTGCGCTACGCCCCGTTATTTTAAGTAACAAGATACAAGATACAAATAACAAACCCCCTCCCCGCCCAATAAAGTATAGCCGAGAGTATGCCCAGACGCAATATATATTTATAAAAAAAGAGGGGCTTTCGCCCCTCTCCACAACTAACTACAAACTACTAACTACTAATTACTTTATCTAGTCCCGGCAGTCGGGGCATTTATCATAATCGCTTATTGGCGTCCCAGATATCCTCGCAATATATTCAATCTGTTTTTCCGGCGCCCAGTACTGCCCGCAGACGGTGCATTTCCTTAGCTTGAACTCCATAGTGTTGTGCGGCCAGTTAATAACTCTCCTGGATTTCTTATCTATCATTGTAATAGCGCCCGTGGGACAGCTGTATGAACAAGAGCCGCACCCGATGCATGCCTCGGAAAAATCCTCGCCGAAGGGTGTGGTCATCTCTCTATCCACGCCGCGCTTGGACAGGCTTATAGCCGATACGCCGACCACCTCTTCACAGGTGCGGGCGCAATTAGCGCAGAGGACACATTTATTATTGCCGCTTTGTTCTACGAAGCGGGTTTTAACAATTCCGACTTCTTTAGCCATTTTCTGGATTTCCTCAGAGTCCGGGCATCTTGCCAGCAGCAATTCCAGGAGCATTTTGCGGATTTTCTTGATTTTCTCCGTATCGGTCTGGACGGCCAGTCCTTCTTCAACCAGGTATATACAGGAGGTGACCAAACGCTCTCTGCTTCTAGCAGTCTTTATTTCCACCAGGCAGAGACGACAGGCGCCGTAGGGAGCCACCGCCTCATTGGCGCATAAAGTCGGGATATAGATATTGTGCTTGCGGGCGGCATCGAGTATTGTTTTGCCTTCTTCTGTTTTTATCTGTCGTCCGTTAATCGTTAAATTTACCATATCATTTTATCCTTACTATTGCCCAAATTTACAGACGCCGGCGGGGCATTTCTTATCTTTAATGTGGGCTTCATATTCATCTCTGAAGTGTTTGATTGAGCTCATTACAGGATTGGGCGCGGTCTGGCCCAGCTGACAGAGCGAGGCGTCGACCAGTGTGGCGGATAGCTCTTCCAGAAGCTGGATGTCTCCCTCTTTGCCCCGCCCCTCGGTGATGGCGTCCAGGATATACTTCATCTGCCGCAGCCCTTCGCGGCAGGGCAGGCATTTACCACAAGACTCGCCTTCGAGGAAGGTGGTATAGTAACGCGCCATATCCACCATACAGGTCTTTTCGTCCATGACAATCATGCCGCCGGAGCCCATCATGGAGCCGGCTTTCGTCAGCTCGTCGAAATCCACCGACAGGTCGAGCAGGCTTTCCGGAATCATGCCGCCGCTGGGTCCGCCGGTCTGGACAGCTTTGAACTTTCGTCCCTTGGGTATGCCGCCGCCGATATCGAAGACTATGGTTCTAAGGGTAGTGCCCATCGGCACTTCCACCAGGCCGGTATTGGCGATGTTGCCAACCAGCGCGAATATCTTGGTTCCTTTACTGTTTTGTGTGCCGATTTTTGAATACCATTCGGCGCCTTTATTGATGATGAGGGGCACATTAGCCCAGGTCTCTACGTTATTCAGGTTGCTCGGCCTGCCCCAGAGCCCCTGCTCCGAAGTATGAATGTACTTAGCGCGCGGCTCCCCTACTTTGCCTTCCAGCGACGCCATTAACGCGGTAGACTCGCCGCAAACGAAAGCGCCACCGCCACGTTTTATCTTAATACTAAAGCTGAAACCCGAACCTAAAATATTGTCCCCGAGGAGACCACAGGCTTCCGCCTGCTCTAAAGCAATGCGCATGTTTTTCACAGCCAGCGGGTATTCGTTGCGGATATAGATATAACCTTCATGGCTGCCGATGGCATAAGCGCCGATAATCATCCCCTCGAGGACGCTGTGCGGATTGCCCTCCACCAGACTCCGGTTCATAAAAGCGCCGGGGTCGCCCTCGTCTGCATTACAGATAACATACTTAATGTCACCGTGGGCTTTGCGGGTGCTTTCCCATTTGTTGCCGGTGGGAAAGCCGGCACCGCCACGTCCGCGTAATCCTGATTTCTTGACCTCGTCGATTATTGTTTCCGGGGTCATTTTCAGGGCTTTAGTTAGGGCGCTGTAGCCGCCGATAGCCAGGTAATCTTCAATAACGGTGGGGTCGATTAAGCCGTTGTTGCCGATAATAAGGCGCATCTGCCGCTTGTAGAAAGGCACATCGCCTTCTTGAGTGATTTTCTCATTGGTAGCGCGGTCGGTATAAAGCAACCGGCTGACGGTATTGCCCTTGCCGATAGTCTCGGAAACAATTTCCGGCACATCCTTAGGCCGCACCCTCTGGTAAAATATGTCTTTAGGTTTAATGACCACCAGCGTGCCCCGCTCGCAGAAGCCGGGACAGCCGATGGCTTTGACATCGACTTTACCTTCCATGTTTTGCTTTCTGATTTCGTCCCGGAAGGCTGTAACGATGTTCTTCGAACCATAGGCCTGGCAGCCGGTGCCGTTACAGATGGTAATGCAGGGCTTATCGGAGTCTCTTTTTTGCCGTATCGAGCTTCTCAGAGCCTCTAACTCGCCCGGGGATTTTAATTTTGCCACGGGAATTCCTCCGTTAATTAACTATAATTCTTCAAAACATCAGCGACTTTTTCCGGGGTCATTTCACCATGATAGTCTTCCCCGATGACAACCATCGGGCCGAGGGCGCAGTCGCCTACGCAGTTGACTGTCTCCAGTGTGAATTTAAGGTCCGGGGTATTCTCGCCGCTTTTAACGCCCAGCTCTTTTTCCATTTGCGCCAGCACGCCATCAGAGCCACGTACATGGCAGGCCGTGCCCATGCAGACGTTTATCAGATAGCGTCCTCGCGGTGTCAGGCTGAAAGCCTTGAAAAAGGTGGCGACGCTATATACCCGGCTAAGCGGAACGTCCAGACCCTTGTGTATTTCTTCCAAGGCTTCTTTGGGCAGATAGCCTATAACCGACTGCGTATCGTGCAGGACGTCAATCAGCGCTGATTTATCACCATCGTATTTCCCCAGCACCTGCCGGACCTGCTCTTTAAGTTTTTTTGCTGCCATGTTTTGCCTTCTCCAGTAATTTTTGATATTCCAGTTCTACGCGCTTCTGTATCCGGGCGATCATATCATCGCTTAAGTGGCGGAACCTGCCCTGCATTTTAAGGTAGTCCGCGACCGGCCTTAACTTGGGCAAGTCGACGCTCATCTTGTAAACGCCATTTTCCACCTCATAAAGCGGGAATATGCCGGTTTGTACGGCCAGACGAGCCTGACGGTTAATTGTATCCGTAGGACTGCGCCATCCGGTAGGACAAACGGAAAGAACATGAACGTAAGACGGGCCGGGGGTCGCTACTGCCTTGGCTACTTTAGCCATTAAGTCGAACGGGTAGCCATGAGTAGCAGTCGCCACATACGGAATATTGTGGGCGACGGCTATCTCAGGCATATTCTTCTTCCAGCTGAATTGCCCGGTGCTCTTCTTACCCAGCGGCGAGGTGGTAGTGGCGGCGCCTAAGGGAGTGGCCGACGACCTCTGGTTGCCGGTGTTTTGATAAGCCTCATTGTCGAAGCAAATATAGGTGAAATCATTGCCTCGTTCAAATGCGCCGGAGAGCGCTTGAAGACCAATATCTGAAGTTCCGCCATCACCGGCGATAGCTACCACTTTAGTATTTTCCGGCAATTTAGCGCCCTTACGTCTCATAGCTTTATAGGCGACTTCGATGCCGGAAGCCACGGCCGCCGCATTTTCGAACAAGGTATGTATCCAGGGCAGTTGCCAGCTTGTAAACGGTAATTGCGAGGCGAAAATCTCCGCGCAGCCTGTAGCATTAACGACAATAACATTATTATCCAGAGCTTTGAACACCTGCCGGATAGATAGGGCTTCGCCGCAGCCGATGCAGGCGCGGTGCCCCGGCGCGAAGTTCTCCTCTTTCTTGACCAATCGGGGGACG
>CAYGVP010000051.1:0-8695 GCA_964353385.1 uncultured Dehalococcoidaceae bacterium | reverse complement strand
CTCGGAGCCATCTAAGACCGCGATTCCCAAATATCTTGTTCCCGGATTAATGCCGATTATTTTTGGAGTTTTTTTGACCATACTTTTTAATAAAATGGCTTATAGGCTTAAAATTATTAATTCTTTCATTGCCGTTATTATTATTGTTAATTATTCTTGTTAATTTATTATTGTTTATGTGATCCTGTTTCACATACCTTGTGATCCGTACGTCACAAGGTATGTGATTTAAAATCACATCTGGCCTCAAAAGAAAATAAAGGCATCGTCCCTTCAGTCGCTTAACTCTTATAAGCTGTTTTTCTGTTAACAGCTTGATTTTCCGGTTGACTGTCTCCCGGCAGAGTCCTATCCGATCCGCTATCGTCTTCTGAGTCGGAAAACAAGTTTGGCTCTTGGAATTCGCATAAGAGGCCAAGACGTTATAAACTCCGATCCCCGAGCTTCTAAGAATACGACCGTAATGATTTATAACCGGCTTGCTTACCCAATACCAGTTTTTATCGCTGAGGCTCCTAATTTTATTTTCTCGTTCCTCGTAATTCATATTTTCAATAGAATTTCTTTCCCCAAACATGCTCGCAGATGATTTGAGCGACGAGACGAAGATTCCGCCTCATTTCGTCGATTGATTTACGAGACAATCCCCGCATTTTTAGAATGCGGCGATACTTTTCATATATGTCTGGGCGTCTCTTTCTTTTAGGCATGTCTGCGTTTCAGATATTCTTCTCTCTCCATGATCTTTCTCTTAATCAGCCGGATCAGAGGAAAAAACAAGGCATCCGCCAATACGCTGTATATGCCCGATAATTTAATTACGTTAATCAGACTAGGCAGGCAGACGCCTTTTTCCCAGCGGGAGATCATTCCCGCACTCTTAAGATTCAGGATTTCCGCGACATCCTTCTGCTTCAATCCTACGGCTTTTCTGTATCTTCTCAGATTATTCGGAATCTTTTTTATTTCGACCTTTTTCATACCCTCTTGATTAATGGTCATAAATTCAGAATATTCCTTAGAGAAAGCCCAAACAAGACACAAAAAATTGCCTTTTCAGGCAATTTTAGGATTGATTTGTGAATATTATGGGGATAACTAAACGTTTTACAACTTTACAAAACTCTCGAGTTCCTTCTAGGAATTATTTTTCTAGGAGTTTTTCTTGGTATCGTTTTAGCTCTTTCTTTAAAGTCTTAATTTTCTTTTGGTTTTCATGAAACATGAGAATGAAAGATTCATTAACGATTACATCTCCATCGTTTATTTTATAATTCTTTTCATTTTTAATTATCAAATTTCCTTCTTCAGTCTTTCCTATGATTTTAATAAACCCAGTTACGTCGGGTTTTCCGGTTTCTACAAATTCTATTTTCGTCTTCGGGAAATAAATTAATCGCATAATATATAACAGAACAAAACTTAATATTAGAATAACTCCCGGCCAAGTTAAAATGATCTTCAAATATTCCATTAATGTGCTATGTGCCTGATGAGTAGGAAAATTAACTATTAAAGCTATAACGCCGACTACAATCAACGGAACAATCAATACAAAAAAAACTTTTCTAAGAAATTCTTTTATTTTCATGTTTATTCCCTTCTAATGATCATCTTACCGTCCTTCTTGTATTCGGACATTATCCTTATTATATTTTAACAATCTAATTTGTCAAAGAAGGTCATATTTTCATCAATTTTTCAATTGATATTTTAGAATCAAAACATTTTTCTGAAAGTACAAATTTAACTATCTGTTCGAAAACGTCCTCTTTGGTTGGCCGCGATGGGACGATATTTTTATTCTCTTTAATAAGTTCCGTATCACCCCCCCTGGAATTATGGACTATATATGCAATTTTTCCTCTCTTATGTCATATTTTTTCTTACCTTATCCTGTAATTGATGAAACCAAGCGAGAAGACAATCGAAGAATTCAAGAAAATCTATCGGGCTGAATTCGGGGAAACAATATCCGACAGCCAGGCCTACGAGAAATTTCTCAGGTTGGTCAATCTATTGAAGGTCGTCCTTAAAGAACCATCGCCCAATGCCCGGAATAATATTTCCGTGGCTCGTTTATTTGACGATGATTTTAAAAATGATAAGCTGAAAGAATAATAAGCCATTAACCGGCCTTCGGAAAAAGACTTCCTTAAGTCGTTTCACGAAGGCCATAATTCTATGTCCCAATATGTCATTTATTGTCGTAAATCGACTGAATCCGAAGAAAAACAAGTCTTGTCCATCGAATCCCAACTCAAAGAGCTTGAGGAATTCGGCAAGCGGCTTAATCTCCATATCTCGGAGATTCTTATCGAATCCAAATCGGCCAAATCTCCCGGAAGACCTATTTTCAACGAAATGATGAAAAAGCTCTCCAAAGGTCAATACAGCGGTATTGTCTGCTGGAAGCTCGATCGCTTAGCCCGAAATCCGATAGATGGCGCGGCCCTGGTCTGGGCTCTGGATCAAGGCAAGATATCCGATATTCAAACGCCGCATGGAAGCTTTAAGAACAACAGCAACGATAAATTCCTGATGCAAATCGAATTCGGCATGGCCAAGAAGTACGTCGATGACCTGAGCGACAACGTTAAAAGAGGGCTCCGGGCAAAGCTTGAAAGAGGCTGGCTTCCCGCTCTGCCGCCTTTAGGATATCTCAATGAACCAAAGGAACATACTATTGTTAATGACCCAGAAAGATTTCCGCTCGTACGCAAGATGTGGGAGCTCCTATTTAAAGGAATTTCCCCTTCCAAGATATTAAAGATAGCCAATGAGAAATGGGGCTTTAGAACCAGACAAGGCAAGAAAATCGGCGGCAAGCCGTTGAGCATGAGCGGTATCTATAAACTCTTCGGAAATCCTTTTTATTACGGGCTAATTGAGAGAAAGGAAGGCGTGTATCCGGGAAAGCATGATCCTATGATTACCGAAGATGAGTTTTGGAAAGCGCAGGAAATTCTCGGAAGGCGCGGAAGGCCGAGACCGAAAAACCACGAATTCGCGTTCACCGGCTTGATACGGTGCGGGGAATGTGGATGCATGATCACGGCAGAAGAGAAAATCAATAGATATGGATATCACTATGCCTATTACCATTGCACAAAAAAGAAGCATGGGCTGCGCTGCCGCCAAAAATACGTCAATCTTATTGATCTCGAAAGCCAAATAACGGGATATTTGGAGAAAATTCACGTGCCGCGGCGGCTTCTGAATTTAGCAATTGATTATTTGTGTGGAGAGGAAAAAGAAGAGTGCGAGAAAAAAAGTGATATTCGCCGGTCGCTTGAAAAAGCCCTTGTCGATTGTCAGAGGAAGCTCGATAATCTTAATCAAATGCGCTTGAAGGATCTGATTAATGATGAAGAATATATCCAAGAAAAGAAAAGGCTATTGGAAGATAAAATGAGGCTGGAAGGAAATCTGAGAAACGAGCCCAGAAAACACTCGTTTGACCTCACAGAAAAGACCTTCAATTTCGCTTCGCAGGCTAAAGAAAGCTTTCATAACGGCTCGTTGGAAGACAAGAGATCAATCCTTCAAGGACTCGGCTCGAACCTTTTTCTCAAAGACAAAAAACTCTCTATCCAGATTGAAATACCCCTCCAAATCATAGAGAGGGGTCTTAAAGTGGTTGATGACGGGAAAGACACGCTCGAACCTCCGAAAAACGGCCTTTTTGAAGCTAAGACTGGGCTTCTTGAAGGGAAAATTCTATCCTGGCAGGCCACCGTGGAGGATGTTAGAACTTTTTTTGAGACCAATAGAGAGGCGGAGGGTCCAACCCCGAGGAGATGATCAGACCACCCAAATCGCTCATGCTTTGTGGATACCTGTCTTAAGCTCAAGTATCTTTATGCGCTTTTTCAAGCACACTACTTAACGGTAGTCTCAGGCTCCGCAGATATTATAGTTTTATTGGAAGACGCTGCTCGCCTAACCGGCCTCAAAGCAAGAGATGATTCAATAAACACTGTGCTAGAACACCCCGCCATTGCTTTGCTATTTTACAGAAAGAATCAAACCGGAAACTCTAGAAGGACTGATCTTTTTTTGAATCTGAACTCCTTCTCAAATTCAGGCTCCTTCCTGATTCGTTCGAGACCAAACTTTTCTCTAAATTCATCGTTTTTATATAATCGCTCCGTTCTAACAATTACATCTCTACGCATATCCGCAGTAATAATGGCATTGTCCAGCCAATTGCCTAACAACATAGGTATGGGTGTAAGTTCGACTACTCTTTCTGGCTGGAATTCAAATTTACTACTAAAAAACTCTCCTACGTTTTCCATCGATAGCAGAATCTCCGGGTTTCTCCCTACATCACGGTCAAGTAGAATATCCTTCCACTTTGAGAGAGTATAATTATCAGGAGCAACGCCTTCGATGATAAATATCTTTCCTCCTTCTCTTCGCACGAGCTTTCTCATTTCCAATATAGCCTTAGCCGGGTCGCTAAAGTGGTGAAACGAGTTGCGACATAAGGCAAAATCAAAGCTGTCATATTTAAGATCATGGTCAGTGATCGATGCTTTTAATAGCTTTACTCTTGGGTTATTTCTAAGCTTCTCTGAAGCTACTCGCAACATCTCCTCAGAGACATCAATGCCAACAGCCTCTGCATCTAATAGTATCCCTTGCTCGTCTGTATAACGCTCTAAGAAGTATTTAAGGATCTCACCCGTGCCAGTGCCAGCATCTAAATACCTTTGAACGCTTCTTCCGCGTCGCTGGTAGTCTCCAACAAATTCCAATATACGAGCAAGGATAATTCCAAGAAAATCTCTGTCGGTAACCCAGGTCAGTTTATCAAACGAAGGTGCCCGCTGGTCAAAAATAAAAGCTTGGGCGTCGAATTTATTATTTTTTTCAAAATCACTTTTCATAATGAAATTGTACTACTTGAAGCGATTTAGCGAGAATTTGGTTACAGATATTCCTGCGATAACAATGCCCAGACTCATATACAACCAAAAACCGAAATTTAATGGACTCGAAACATCTGTAATAATTAATAACGCCAAAAGGGAAACAAGAAATTGAAGTCCAGGATCAATTATAGACAGCAGTGCATTTTTAAGCATGGCTATGGGTTTCTTTTTTTGCTTGCTCCTCTCTTGATCGTGCTTTGTCAAAAGCTCTTCAACCCTATCTCGTTTATTGACCTCATTGGGCTGGTACCGGCATAGGCTGTCTCGTGTCTCATTTATAGCTTGTTGCTCGAGTTCATCTATGTTCGGTACATAGTTGTCAATGTACCCTCTATATATACCCCGATAGCTGCGCTTTGCCTTCATTGGGTATTCGATTAATATAAGCTGCGCAATGTACATATACGGATATATCTTCATAGCCGAATTCATATTGTTACGTAACTGTAAAGGAAAATTCCAAGGCAAGCTCGCCGGAAATTTGGGTTGATCTAAAGATATAGAAAGACCGAATCCAGCAATTGTTCTACGCCCGAACACAAAGCCGATGTGTTTGTCCGAATAGATAGCCAGGGTTTCTAATGTCTTTGCGAAGATAAGTTCTCCGGGTTTGAGTATAAGACCAGCCGATGGCATCGGACATGGCTCAAAGTAGTTCTTTATACGGGTCTGACTATCCAATAAATCTATCTCTGTCACGCCGTCTCTTAATTTCATAGCCAGGGGATGGAGTCTCAAGTTAATTGCGTCAGGTTCGATTTGATATTCAGGATTAAAAGGTACATCAGGCGAGAAGACTACGATTCTGCCTTCATCATATAGTTTCCTAAGGTAATTCTTTACCATTATCGCCCCCTAACAATGGATGTACATATAATGTATTTTAATTCTTACCACATAGCTTCTCATATTGTCAAACCCTTCACGATTTATGTCTGCCTACAATGGTGGGATTTTTTGCTTCTTTCGGCAATTTGGCAGGCCACGCTACGGTGGAGGATGTTAGAACTTATTTTGAGAAAACAGCAAAGCCCGAAGCATAAAGCCACGGACTTTTAAAATCATTATGTTTTTTATTAAGTGGTTCTAATGCCTGCCTTAAATTCCAATTTTCTCACTCGCTTCTTCAAGTTCTCAACTTCAAATCGACAAGCCACATTATCTACCCTTGTTTTTATTTCTTCTTGACCCTGTTCCAGGTTATCCATTCTCGTATCCATTTTGTCTAATCTTGTATCTACTCCATCAAATCTTTTATCAATTTCATCAAATCTTTTATCGTGGTCATCAAAACCTTTCTTGATCATATGAGCCAGATCTTCATTTGTAGTTTGTTTTTTGGGCATAATTTTTATTTTATTTATTATCTCTTATTCTAAGTCTAAATTGATATAAATCAGGCGTCAATCCCTAGAGTAATATTCTAACTCGGAATATTTTTTGTAAAAAGGTGAAGAATTTGTGTTTTTCAACATTTTTCTCTGACAATTTCAAGTTCTTGCAAAACTTTGCTTCGCCTCGAGTCTTGCTAGGCTATGACGGTAAAACTCTTGGGTCATTAATAAAATTATCCGGCCGGACTAAAAACCGTGCGGATCATATCCGTAAAGAACTGCGAGATTCTCGCGCGGTTTTTTATCAAAATTCGGTCTTGCCGGGTCTAGATGCATGAGTTGCAGACCAATGTTGGACATCGACAAGCAACTCCTTTCTTGCTCTTAATATAGGCTTGATTGATCTAACCGCTGAAAGCGGGAGCATAATTTGGTAATTAGCGTGAAAGGTCAGAAAGTAGACTTCTCCCTTATACTTTATAAGGAGCGGAGGGAATATTTTGTCCGCTTTCTGTAAGTACTCGTCTCTGTTGTCGCGGGCAAACCTGGGTGGCCACAAAATTCCAAAAATAAACTTGGCACCGCGCCAGTTTTTTTGCGCATAGTCGCATTCAGGGGTAACCTCAATAAGAATCGGGATGATTATTTTATTAAGCTCTTTTATTCTGGCGTCCACATCGGGAACGGTCTTCGATTTCTTAATCATATTTTTATCATAAAAATCTTTTTTCCACAGGGTGATTTTGCCGCTACGGTCCACTTTTCTTAAAACAGAATTTGCCTTGTAGATATTACCCGGCTTGATTGAGGAGTCAGGATCTGATACAAGAAGGAAATAAGTATTCATCTGTGCCTTTTCCGGAGCAGTGTACTTAGGGGTATTCCTTGCCCCATATATTTTCCGGGACAGAAGTCTAAATTTGGGTTTCAGTTTCCTGATGTGCGTTTCAAGATGATCCTGAAAAATATTGCCTAGGGGAAGTTGGGCGTCAATTAAAATACTTTTTTCGGGCTTCAGATTTTTTTCCCCTGAAACTGAAGAGGCGAACCGGCACATATTTTTTTCTGCGGCCTTCCTGAGTAATGTTGAATATTCATCCAAGGAGGTCGCGTTTTTCGTCATTTGTTGGGCTGAAAGATCAGTGAGAGTCTTAATAACGTCGGCTAATGCCGTCCGGCCATTACATTCCCAGTCCAGGGGAATTTCAAATATATTGCCGCCATCAAATGTTCTTTTTAGCTTTCTGTCTATCTGCTTCAAATTCTGCATGACACTAATTTTATCCAAATCGGCTATAGCAACTGGTTTCGGGATATCGGTATTTATCAATAGTTCAGACTTGAATGGAGTTATAAGATCACCTAAGGCCGCACTGTTATGCACCGTCCACGCCAAGATAATATACGGTCCGTTATTCGGGTGAAGTATCCTTTTTAAGACATTCAACAATGCTGCTAGTTTAGTTTTTATCGGTTGACCATCTGTGCCGAGAACAAAATCCAGAAATATAAGTCTGACATTTATCAGGGGCTTTTGGGGTAGATTATCAGTATTGGCATCCTCATAATAATAATTATAAGGAACACCTTCTTTATCAAGAAGCTTCAGTAAATTTACAACATCTTCTCTTTTGTCATCAATGACGATAACTTTTGTCTCTCTAAGATTCATGGGCTTTATTAGGAAAAACGAGTGCAAGTACCGCGCCGTTTATTTCTTTCGGCAGACGAATGTCCCCGGGTTCAAGAATTTTAATTATTCCCTTGTGTACTTTCATGATTTCGTCAACGATGTGAAGCCCCAAGCCCATCCCATCAGGCTTTCTGGTAAAGAACGGCTTAACCATATATTCAAGATCGTCCATGAATCCCGAGCCGTTATCACCGATAATTATCGCCGGTCCTTCCTTTAACTCGTGGCTGGCTGACAATAAGATATACTTCTTCGGCGGCTTTTTATTTTCCAACCACCAGATTGAGTTGTCAATAAGATTCATTATGGCTCCGACAATCAGCCGCCTGCTGCATTTGATCTTGAAATCACTCTTGCTGTTCACCTGATTTATAATTTCAATCCCATGCACCTTAAGCCGGTAATCGACATTGAATTCAGCCTGCCTGAGCAGTTCACTTGCTTTTATGCTGAGCTTTCCTTCCTGGCGGACAAGCATTGCGTATCCTTCCGTAAGCTCGGAAAGACGCTGAACCAGCTGCTTTATCCGTTTACTGCCATGCTCCTTGATAGTGATAGCCTTCAGTTCAGCTATTATCTTCTGGATTTCATGGATAACGATTGAAAGACTTAGTCCGGCCCCTGCGCTGGTCAGAAGTTTCTCCCTGATATCCCTGAAATTATTTTCTATTTTCACCAGATCAGGCTCGAATTCCCTGATCCGCCTGGACAGGGGAAATGCTGCTGCC
>CAYGVP010000050.1:0-8985 GCA_964353385.1 uncultured Dehalococcoidaceae bacterium | reverse complement strand
GCGGATAAACTGGAGGGGCTGCCCAAGAACAAGCTGCACTGCTCCAACCTGGGCGCCCAGGCTCTCCACGAGGCTATCAAGAACTACTGGGGCAAACAGAAAAAAGAGGACGTTAAAATTAGCGCCGAAGAGCAAACTCATACCTGTCCTTATTGCGATAAAGAGATAGCCGAGGCAGCATTCCCTTACTGTGAGGCTTGCGCTGTACAAAAAGAGAAAAAAGTTGCCGGAGGTCAGTAAAATGGCGGAGACGGAAAAAACTACACAAAAAGAAAAGATGACCATCGTCGTCTTCAGCGGCGAGTTGGATAAAGCCCTGGCCGCCTTTATACTGGCGACTACCGGCGCCAGTATGGGGATGGATGTCAGCATGTTTTTCACTTTCTGGGGACTCAATATTCTTAAAAAGAACGAGGGTAAACCGGGCGGCAAGGGTCTGATGAAAAAAATGCTCAACTTTATGAACCGCGGCGGCTCTAAACGTTTAAAACTTTCCAAGTTCCACATGTTCGGCATGGGCACAGCGATGATGAAGAAGTTCATGAAGGAAAGTCACCTGCCTTCCATCGACGAGTTCATTCAAATGGCTAAGGACATGGGCGTTAAACTGATACCCTGTTCCACCTCCTGCGGTGTGATGGGCCTGAACGAAGGTGCCTTCCGTGAAGAGGTCGGCAGCCTGGCTGGCGCCGCCTTTTTCCTCAATGAAGCCCGCCAGTCCAAGGTGACTCTCTTTATTTAGGAGGAAGGAGTAAAAAGATGAAAGCCGACTATACTTTAGACTGTGTAGGTTTGTACTGTCCTATGCCCATCGTCAAAACCGCCCAAAAAATGAAGGAGCTTAAACCGGGCGAAGTGCTTGAGGTTGTGGCTGACGACAAAGGTATTAAACAGGACATGCCGGCCTGGGCACAGACCACCGGCAACGAGTTTCTGGGCATGGAAGAAAGCGGCGGCGAAATCAAGGTTTACGTTAAAAAGAAATAAGTTTTCTCACTGCCGCCCCATTTCCCAAATCACCACACTGTCATTCTGGCGCAGGCCAGAATCCATCACGCATTTCCACGTATTGTTGCTTTCTTGATTGGATTCCAGCCTTCGCTGGAATGACAGGTTGGAAAATGAGATTGCCGCGTCGTCCTTCCGCAGAAGGACTCCTCCCAATGATAATGAAAAATAGGAGGGGGCTGAAAAGCCCCCTCTCGTGTTTTATATTGACAACGGATTCTTCCCCTTCACAGAGTTTACCCTGAGCGGAGCGTGAGGGTTCAGGGTCAGAATGACAAGTATATATATCCTACATTATCGGCAGGTATTTCTTAAGTTCGTATTCGGTTACCTGTGTGCGGTAGGCGTCCCACTCTTTCTTCTTATTTTCGATAAAGGAGTTGAAGACATGCTCGCCCAGGGCTTCCCGCACCAGCTTGCTGCCCTCCGCCAGTTGAACAGCCTCCGCCAGACTGCCCGGCAGCGTACTTATACCGTGTTTTTGCCTTTCTTCCGCGCTCATTTCATAAACGTTTTCCTCGATTGGCGTGGGGGCTTGGAGGTTATTCTTTATACCGTCGAGTCCGGCGGCTAACATGACGCTAAAGCACAGGTATGGATTGCAGGCGGGGTCCGGTGAGCGGAACTCAATGCGGGTGGCTTTTTCCCGACCCGGACGGTACTCCGGCACGCGGATAAGGTCCGACCTGTTCCGCCTTGCCCAGGAGAGATACACCGGGGCTTCGTAGCCGGGCACCAGCCGCTTATAGGAGTTCACCCACTGGTTGCAGACGGCGGTAATTTCCGGGGCGTATTTTAACAGCCCTGCAATAAAGCTTTTAGCTTCTTTAGAAAGGTGGTAGGAGTCTTTAGTATCGAAGAAAGCATTGCGGTCGCCTTTAAATAACGATTGGTGGACATGCATACCGCTGCCGTTAATGCCGAAGACCGGTTTGGGCATGAAGGTGGCAAAAACCCCGTTTTTCAGCGCCACTTCTTTGACTACCAGCCGGTAGGTCATCACGCTATCCGCCATGGTGAAGGCATCCGTATAGCGCATATCGATTTCGTGCTGACTCGCGGCGACCTCATGATGGGAGTATTCCACGCCGATGCCCATCTTTTCCAGCTGGATAACGGTATCACGCCTCAAATCGATGGCGGCGTCGCGTGTGGTCAGGTCGAAGTAGCCGCTCTCGTCGAGGAACTCGGTGCCGTTAACGTCTTTGAAGTAAAAGTATTCCAGTTCAGGGCCGACGTAGTAGGTATAGCCCAGGTCAGAGGCCTTTTTTAGGTTCCTCTTCAAGACATACCTCGGGTCGCCCTCGAAAGGTTCGCCGCCCGGTTTTAATATATCGCAGAACATGCGCGCCGTAGCGCGATGCTCCGGCGGATTCCAGGGCAGTAATTGCCAGGTATCGGGGTCGGGCATAGCCACCATGTCGCTCTCGTCGATTCGGGCGAAACCCTCGATGGAAGAACCATCGAAGCCCATCCCTTCCTCCATCGCCCCCTCCAGCTCTTCAACGGTAATCGCAAAGCTTTTTAAAATGCCCAGTATATCCGTAAACCACAGCCAGATGAACTTGACATCGTGTTCCTTAGCCATCTTCAGGATGTATCCCTTGGCTTCTTCCTTACTTCTTTTCGTCATCGCTCCCTCCTGTTATTACGTCCATTATAATCATTCTCCGGGCAATTGTCACTGGTTCTCGTTTACAAAATGCCATGATATTTTGATTTTAAAGACCTAATATTACGAATGCATTACGGGAATCCTACATTTTAGTTAATAATAGCTTTAAAAGCGGCGTTATGTATTTTACAGGTGAAACCTTGAATAATAAAATTTCACAAACTATTTAGAAAAAATCCTACATTGTTTATATTTTGTTTATTTTTTTTGACATAAAATATTTTTGTATAAATGCGCAAAGGAAAGGGCATTCCATGAAGCGTAGAATTATCCGGCGGGTCAGGCGTAGATTCCTTGCAGCAGGCGCTGCCGAGGAGCAGACGAACGGGCTAGTCATCATAAATGGTGATATCTTCAATAAATTCAATCCTTCGCTGCTGCACCTGGGTGATATCAAAACGCCCTGCCAGGAAAAAGAAGCCGTCGCGGCCGTTTTCGACCTATCCGGCTTTACCAACTTTTGTAACCAGGTAGACGCCTATCTGGCTATCCCTTCATTTCTCAACAGCTTTTATGATTGGTTTTTCAACAGCATCATCTACGGTCTTACCGATGAAGACGGCGATAGCACCCGTTATTGGGCAGAACTGCCTATACTGGTAAAATTTTTAGGCGATGGCCTGCTCGTCGTCTGGGATGCGCATAAAATGAACGATGAACAGATTTGCCGCCTGGCTGCTACACTTTACAATATCTGTCATGCCTATCAGCAGGATTTTTATCCCCAGATTAAAATGGCCGTTAATAAACCGCCGAGCATTCTCCGGTGCGGCATGGCCAGAGGCAAGGTTTTCAGTATCGGCAACGGCAGCGATTATGTCGGGCATTGCATTAATAACGCTTCCAGGCTGTCTAACCTTGCCCCTTTAACATTTTGTTTCCCTCGCCGGGGTTTCCTGATTCAAGAATATTTATCCCCGGAATATGTGCAGCTTTTTGTGCCCAAGTATGTCTCTATCCGCGGCGTAGGCGATGACGAGTTGATATGGGTAGCCAAAGAGGAATTTAATAATTTAACGGAAAAACAAAAGTTACAATTCCGCAGTGTGGAAAACGAAATGGTAAAAACAATAGCTGCCTGATTTAACCATTACGTCAGATAGTAAGGATACGAAAATGGTTGATAGCCTGGAAAAAACAAGACTAGCGAAAAATAACCACAGTCACATAGAGCAGAAAAACCTCGCCAAACTCGAAGTGCTCTACGAAGCTAATAAAAAAACACGCCTGATGGACATGCTGGAACAGATTATCACCATGACCCAGCACATGCTTAGTGCCGAGGCAGCTTCGATACTTCTTTTCAGAAACAACGACCATGAACTATACTTTGAGGTTGCCTCGGGCCCGGTAGGCAAAGCGCTACGGCATGTGAAACTAAACACTCAATACGGCATCGCCGGTCAGGTGGTGCGTACGGGCAAACCGCTAATCGTAAATGACGTTACACGGAGTGCCAATTTCCATAAAATAATCGACGATACCACCGGCTTTAGCACTAAATCTCTGGTCTGCGCGCCTCTAACCGTTCATCGTAAGATTCTCGGCGTGATTGAAGTGCTTAATAAACGCGATGGGAGCCTTTTCGGCGAGGAGGATATGGAGTCCGTTATTTCCGTAGCCAACACCGCCGCTATGGCTATTGAAAACACCCGTCTTCATGATACGTTGCTGGACGCCTATAAAAATACGATTTCGGCTCTATCGGCGGCTATCGACGCTAAAGACAGTCACATGCGCGGACATTCTCAAAGGGTAATGGAATACTCCCTGAAGGCGGGGGCAATGTTATTTTTATCTTCGGAAGAAGTGGAGACCCTGGAATACGCTAGCCTGCTCCATGACATCGGCAAAATCGCCATCGACTCCAGTATATTGAACAAACCCGGCCCGTTAACGGCGGGGGAGTGGGATATAATGCGCGCCCACCCGGTTATCGGCGCCGAACTCTTAAAAGAGATTCCATTCCTGGAAAAAGCCAGCGATCTGGTGCTGTATCATCACGAAAAATATGACGGCACGGGATATCCCGATGGGCTAAAAGGCGAGGAAATCCCCATGGGCGCCCGCATTATTGCCGTGGCCGACGCCTTCGATAGCATGACCATCGATTCTTCATACCGGGGTGCTTTATCCATTGAAAAGACGATAAAAGAGCTTAATGATTGCGCCGGCACCCATTTTTGCCCCAAAGCGGTAAAAGCCTTGATTACCGGAATGAGCCTGCAGAACTTGAAGAATTAAATCCATAGTCATTAAGACTATGTGCCGGTAAAAACAGCTATAATTAAAACCGGCGGTTTAAGCCGCTAGTCTGCTCCACTTTTATTTTCCCACCACAATCCACAGTAGATTTTATTTCCCTCTTATCCCCTTCTCCCCTTGAAATAAAATCCCCTAGATGTTAATAATATGTGGGAATGCCCCGCGGCGTAATTAGCCGTTATCTATTACCCGTTCGGTGATGTCGGACAGTCTTACAGGGGGATAGTTGTAAATAAAGCGAGGTTGCGCATGAGTATTGATAAAAAAACCCCAGATACGCAAGACATTACATACCAGGAAGAAGCCGATACCCTGGCTAAAGTAGAAAAGGTCCTATCAGCCTTCGACGGCGTGAAATCGGATATGATTCCCGTATTGCAGCAGGTCCAGCATGCGCTCGGTTACCTGCCATCTTCAGCGATGCGGCGCGTTGCCGAATTCCTCCGAGTGCCGGAATCCACTGTCTTCGGCGTGGCTACCTTTTACGCCCAATTTAAGTTTGTCCCCATGGGGCGTAATACTATCAAGGTCTGCCGCGGCACAGGCTGCTATGTCAGAGGATCGCCCCGCATACTAGACGAGCTGGAAAAGCTCCTGGGTATCAAGGATGGCGGTACCACTAAAGATATGGAATACTCGCTGGAAACGCTCGCCTGCTTCGGCTCCTGCGCCCTGGCGCCGGTCGTCGTCGTCAACGATAGGGTTTACGGCCGCATGACGCCGGAAAAAGCCAGGGCATTGATAAAACGTAAAGAGTAGTGTTTTTGTTTACCGGTGCCTTGAGACAATCCGTATGTGAATAGCCAGGTAAGGGGGATAGCATGAATTTTGCAGAGATTAAAAAGAAAGCCGATTCGCAATGGCAGGCGGCGTTAAAAAGCGATAAACCCCGTATTTTCATCGGCATGGGCACCTGCGGTATTGCCGCCGGCGCTGAAGCTGTTCTCACCGCGCTCCGCCAGGAGCTGGAAAAGCACAACCTGGCAGCGGAAATTATCCAGGTCGGCTGTATCGGTTTCTGCTACATTGAGCCTCTGGTGGAGATAGCCAAGCCCGGCAAGCCGAGCATTTTCTACGGCAATCTCACGCCGGAACTGATGGCGGAAATCGTCCGCGACTATCTTATTGGCGATAATCCGCGTCCCGACCTCGCTCTGGGTTGCCGCGGCGGAGGCTCTATCGACGGAATCTCTCCCCTTTCCGCTTCGCCTGTGCTTAAACCGCAGGTGCGTCTGGTCATGCGCAACTGTGGCAACATCGACCCCTCCGTTATCGACCATTATATTGCCAATGGCGGTTACGACGGTTTGCGTAAAGCCCTAAGCATGAAACAGCAGGAAGTCATTGATGAAATTAAAAAATCAGGGCTGCGCGGCCGTGGCGGCGCCGGTTTTCCCACCGGAAGTAAATGGCAGTTCTGTCATGATGCCGCCGGCTCCCCCAAGTATATTATCTGTAACGCCGATGAAGGCGACCCCGGCGCTTTCATGAACCGGGCCGTGCTGGAGAGCGACCCCCACGCCGTCCTCGAGGGCATGCTCATTGGCGCTTATGCTATCGGCGCTGCTGAAGGTTATATCTACTGCCGCGCGGAGTATCCCCTGGCTATCAAGCGCTTGAAAGTCGCCCTCGAGCAGATGCAGCAATATGGCTTATTGGGCGAAAATATCATGGGCTCTAGCTTTAATTTCCATATCAAGATAAAGGAAGGCGCCGGCGCTTTCGTCTGCGGCGAAGAGACCGCCATGATGGCCTCCATCGAAGGCGCTCGCGGCATGCCCCGTCCTCGCCCTCCCTTCCCCGCCAACTCCGGACTCTGGGGCAAACCTACTAACATTAACAACGTCGAGACCTGGGCTCACGTCTCCGCCATCATGCAAAATAACGCAGCCTGGTGGGCTGCCTATGGCACCCTGGGCAGTAAAGGCACCAAGACCTTTTCCCTCGTGGGTAAAGTAAACCGCACCGGCCTTATCGAGGTGCCTATGGGCATTACCCTGCGCGAGGTTATCTACGGCATCGGCGGCGGCATCGTCGGCGGCAAAAAGTATAAAGCCGTGCAGACCGGCGGGCCTTCCGGCGGCTGTTTGCCGGAAAACTTTCTCGATACGCCGGTGGATTATGAGACTCTGGCGGCCGCGGGCTCTATCGTGGGCTCCGGCGGCATGGTCGTCATGGACGAGGATAACTGTATGGTAGATGTCGCCCGCTATTTCCTCACCTTCACCCAGCTTGAGTCCTGCGGCAAGTGCATCCAGTGCCGCTGGGGCACCAAACAGATGCTGGATATTCTCAACGACATCGTCGCCGGAAAAGGCCGCCCCGGCGATATTGAGCTTCTTCTGGAAATCGGGGACGCCGTGAAAAACGGCTCTCTCTGTGCCCTCGGCGGTACGGCGCCCAACCCGGTGCTCACCACCATCCGCTATTTCCGTGATGAATATGAAGCCCATATCAACGAAAAACGCTGTCCGGCGCTGGCTTGCAAAGCGTTAATCTCCTATTATATCGATGCGGAAAAGTGCGCCGGCTGCGGCATCTGCGCCCGCGCCTGCCCCGTTACCGCGGTAGCCGGCGGCAAGCGTATGGTGCATGTCATCGACCAGGCAAAATGCATTAAATGCGGCACCTGCAATGATGTTTGCCCGGCAAAGTTCGGCGCCGTGGCTAAGGTATCCGGCGAACCTGTTAAAGCTCCCCCCGCACCCATCCCCGTAAAAACCAGGGCACAGGAAAAATGATGATTAAGTTATTTGCTGGTAATGGAGGCGAATGATGACGACTGGTTCGACTGCTGTGAATGAAAAAAAACTCAAGACCGTCTCTCTAACTATCGACGGCGTGAAAGTCGAGGTGCCGCAGGGCACTACTGTATTGGAAGCCGCGCTCAAGGCTGGCGTTTATATCCCCACCCTCTGCTATGACCCCGACCTCAAGCCTTATGGCGCCTGCCGGCTTTGCATCGTGGAAATCGAGAAAATGCGCGGTTTGCCTCCCTCCTGCACTACCGAAGCCACTAACGGCATGGTCGCCCATACCGAGTCGCCGGCGGTAAACCGTTCCCGCCGCATTACCATGGAGCTTATCATGGCTAACCATAACGGCGACTGCCTTACCTGCGCCAAGAACCAGAACTGCGAGCTGCAAAAGGTAGCGCGCTACCTCGGCGTCGAGCAGGCGGATTTCGACCGACTCCGTAAGCGTACCCGTATCGTTCCCGTCGATGACAGCCATCCCGCCTATACCCGCGATATGAACAAATGTATTCTCTGCGGCCGTTGCTGGCGCGCCTGTCACGAGATTGCCGGCATCGAGGCCATCGATATGGCTTACCGTGGCGATGCGTCCCTCGTTAGCGCTTTCGGTAATGTGCCTATCCTGGAGTCCGTCTGCGTTGGCTGCGGCGAGTGTATCGAGCGCTGTCCCACCGGCGCCCTCCTGCCCCGGAACAATGCCCTCCCCACACGCGAGGTGAAAACGGTATGCCCTTACTGCGGCGTAGGCTGCTCTATTTATCTCGGCATCCGCAGTAATGAAATTATCAGCGTACGCGGCGATAAAAATAGCCCCGTCAATAAGGGCGGGCTCTGTATTAAAGGCAGGTTCGGCTACGATTTCGTTAATCACCCCGACCGCCTTACTAAGCCTTTAATCAGGAAACCGGGTGTTGGTAAGGATGTCGCCGTTAACGGCAACTTAAAAGACATCTTCCGCGAAGCCACCTGGGAAGAAGCTATCGCGCTCGTGGCGGAAAAACTGTCTAAAACTAAAGCGCAGACTGGCCCGGACAGCCTCGGCATTTTAAGCTCCGCCAAGTTCACCAACGAAGAAAATTACCTGGTGCAGAAATTCGCCCGCGCCGTTATCGGCACGAACAATGTCGACCACTGCGCGCGGCTCTGCCACGCTTCCACCGTTGCGGCGGCTGCCCTCTGCTTCGGCGATGGCGCTATGAGCAACTCCATCTCCGATTTTACTAAAGCCGACCTTCTTTTCGTCATCGGCTCCAACACCACCGAGTGCCATCCTATTATCGG
>CAYGVP010000049.1:0-9025 GCA_964353385.1 uncultured Dehalococcoidaceae bacterium | reverse complement strand
AATGCCCTGTTCGTCAACCGCTACGGAGAACGCATTTTAGTGCGGCGGGTGCAGAAAATATTGAATAAATATTCAAAAAATATCAATAAGAGCATCCATCCCCATATACTGCGCCATACATTCGCCACGCATCTACTCGACGGCGGGGCCGACCTGAAAGTGGTGCAGGAACTGCTGGGGCACGCCGACCTTTCCTCGACGCAGATATATACCCACGTTACGCAGAGTCGAGCTAGAAAAATATACCTAGCCGCCCATCCGATGGCGCGGGGAGAAAGCGGCGAAGTTGAATAAGAGACTTAAGAAGCTGCGAAATAAGCTTGCGGAAAAAGAAATCGACGGGATATTAATAACGCAGTCGGACAACCGGCGTTATCTCTCCGGCTTCCATGGCACAGCAGGTTATTTGATTATTACCCAAAAGCGGGCGATATTAGCTACAGATTTCCGCTATACCGAGCAAGCAAAAGCTGAAGCACCGGATCTTGAAATAAAACATATTACCGGTAATCTTGAAAAGTGGTTGCCAGAACTGTTAAGCGATTCGGGAATAAAGCGGCTGGGTTTCGAGGGCGGGGATGTCACATATAATTTTCACCAACAGATAAATGATGTCCTGAAAAAGAAAAAGTGCAATATAAAACTCATCGTCACCGAGGGACTTGTTGAGGGGATAAGGGTAGTTAAAGAACCGGAGGAAATCGAGCTTATAAGGAATGCAGCAGCGATAACAGATGCAGCTTTTAAAGACATAGAACCGAAGATTAAAGCTGGCATGACAGAAAAACAGATAGCCTGGGAACTGGAAAGAGTCATGCGGGAAAACGGAAGCGAACCCCTGCCCTTCGACATTATCGTTGGTTCCGGTCCAAACGCGGCGCTGCCCCACGCCAAACCAACAGACAGGGCAATTAACCGGGGCGAACCAATTGTGATAGACATGGGCGCCAAGCATCAGGGTTACGCCAGCGATTTGACACGGACGATATGCTTAGGCAAGGCTGATGCAAAGTTTAAACATGTCTACAATACCGTTCTGGAAGCGCAAAACATGGCGACGAAGGCAATTAAAAAAGGAATGACAGGAAACCAAGCCGATAGAGTTTCACGGGAGATAATTAAAAAGGCGGGCTACGGTGAGGCTTTCGGGCACTCGCTGGGGCATGGGGTGGGGCTGGCGGAGCATGAGTTGCCCCGATTAGGTCAAGGTTCCAAGGAGAAACTAACGGACGGGATGGTATTTACGATAGAACCGGGTATTTATATAACAGGGTGGGGCGGCGTAAGGATAGAGGATACGGTGGTGATGGAGGGGGGGAAGGTGAAACTATTGACTAAGGCTAAAAAGATGACTTGGGCGTAGATAGAGATTGCCACGTCGCTACGCTCCTCGCAATGACAGGGGGAAACTTGCTAAAAGCGGATTTACACATACATACGAAATATTCTATGATGGACTGCCAGACGCCGCTGGATAAGATAATTAGCCGGTGCCAGGAGCTGGGAATTAATTGTATCGCTATCGCTGACCACGGCACGGCGGAAGGCGGACTGGAGCTGCAAAAAATCGCCCCATTCAAGGTCATCGTAGCGGAGGAAATACTAACAACAGAGGGCGAAATCATGGGCATGTTTCTCAAGGAAACGATACCCAGCGGCATCACCCCACAGGAAGCAATAAAGCGTATCCGGGAACAAAGCGGACTGGTAAATATCCCCCACCCTTTTGAAACGATACGCGGCTCGGCGCTAAAGGACAGGGTTATTGGCGAGATAGTAAAAGATATCGACCTGATGGAAGTAATGAACTCGCGGAGTCCTTTCCCCATCAGTAACAACAGAGCCCGAAGATACGCAAAGAAGCACGGGATACCAGGTACCGCCGGCAGCGACGCACACACCGTTAACGAAATCGGCCATTCTTATATAGAGATACCGGACTTCAATAACAAGGACGAATTTATCGAGGCGGTTAAACAGGGAAAAATCTATGGTAAAAGGTCGGGCATATTCGTGCATGTTTTCAGCACCTGGGCGATGGTAAAGGACAGACTACGCCGGAAGGAATAAACGTGGGCAAATGCTATAAAATCGGCTGGTTTTCTACAGGGAGAGGCGCAGGTTCCAAGGGACTATTGAAGGCAACACAGGACGCCATCAAATCCGGCGAACTCAAGGCGGAGATAGAATTCGTCTATTGCAGCCGGGAGCGCGGCGAGACGGAAGCCACCGACCAATACCTCGATATGGTAAAAGGATATAGCGTACCACTGGTAAGCTTTTCCTACCAGAAATATCGGGCGAAGAGAGGCATGTCGAATCCCGACCCAAATTCTCCCCTGCCGCAGTGGAGAATCGATTACGATAACGAGGTTATCAAGCGACTCAAGAAGTTCCATCCAGACCTGTGCGTGCTGGCCGGTTTCATGCTCATCACCACGCCGGTAATGTGCGATAAATATAAGATTATTAATCTGCACCCGGCAGCGCCGGGAGGGCCGGCAGGAACCTGGCAGCAGGTTATCTGGAAACTAATCGAGACCAAAGCCGAAATACAGGGCATAAAAATGCACGTGGCAATACCGGAGTTGGACATGGGACCGACGGCTACTTACTGTACGTTCCCGATAAGGGGTAAGACATTCGATAAGCTGTGGGAGGAGATAAAAGGCAAAACGGTGGAGGAAATTAAAGCAACAGAGGGGGCGGAGAACGCATTATTTAAGACTATCCGGGAGCATGGAGCGGTGCGGGAACTACCGCTGACAGTCGCCACACTTATAGTTTTCAGCGAAGGTAAGATTAAGATAATGAAAGACCGTCAGGTGGCAGACGCTGCCGGCCATATCATCAAGGGTTACGACCTCACTAAAGAGATAGACGAGGCGGTGAGGGGAAAATTTAAAATATCCGACAATCTTCTATTGTAAGTATCAGGTCCTTGTACTATCATCAATCCACCAAGACAACTGTCTACATATTGAACGGCTGTCATAAGGAGGTGAAGCACAGATGAAGTACGGCAGAAAAATCAGACCGGCTTTACGCAAATTGGCGGGGGGCATTAAAAAACCCGTCATCAACATAGCAAAAAGCGGTTTGAACGAATCTCTGATCAGGCTGCTGGTGGGGATACTGGGCGTGGCGCTGCCTATAGTGGTGGTGGTGTGGGGATTATGCATCACCGGGTGGCCGCCACAGGATTCTATCAGCGACTATTATAGTCTGAGAACACGCGACGCTTTTGTGGGGATACTATTCGTCATCGGCTGGATACTCTTCGCCTACAAAGGCTATAAGACAATCGATAGCGTTGCCGGCAAGCTGGTGTGCCTGTTCGCCATGGGCGTGGCGCTTTTTCCCAATAGCGGCCAAAATTGGGAAAGAGCCCTGCATTTCACCTCTGCTTCATGTATGTTCCTGATACTGGCCTTCTTTTCTTTATACCTATTCACCAGGAATGAACAATCAAAACCGGAGAAAATCAGGCAAATCCTGGCCACCAATCCTTTTAAAGCCAATAAAACGGCCCGTACAATAACACTGGAAAAGCAGACGCGGAACAAGGTTTATATCTTCTGCGGCACGGCAATACTTGCCTGCATAGTGTTACTGGTTATCTACATGGCATTCCTGCAGAATACCGCCATCGCCAAAGCACACCCGGTGCTGATACTGGAGACACTCATGATATGGTTCTTTGGATTTGCGTGGTTCGTGAAGGGCGATACTTTCTGGCGGGATAAAGAAGTAACAAAATAAAGGCGATGATGGGGAGACTTGGTTAAAAGGTAGGAATTAAATGGCTGAAATCGAAGATTGGCTGCAAGACCCTTTAAGAAAAAAGGTTAGAGGTGCCTATAAGAGCCGTGAGTTGATAAATGCTACAAATGATAAGCAGAGCAGTTGGCACAGTTTTCATTTTGCTACCAGATTAAAATTAGATGGTGCTGATTTCTTTCTTAGACAAGCACTTGGTGCGGCGAGTATGTCAGATGATTTGGGATTGCCATTATTAGCACATAGAGAAAAGGAATGGTACTTAGAAGCTTTCTTTTTTGAAATAATGTCTGCGTATGAGACACTCTTTCAAGAATTGAATGTTGTATATGCTTTTGATTTGAGAATAAAACTTGAAGACGTACGTTGGAATGATAAAAAATCCAATAAATTCATGCAGACACTTCCTCAAAAAATATCTACAACAATCCAAGAAACACGTAAAAAGGACTGGTTGGATAAATTAAGAAATTATCGAAACATGGCTACTCATCATTACACAATTCCTTTAAGCGCCCATGCAATTCGTATTGGATCGCAAACAACACATATTTCTGAATATACAGTTAATATTAGCTATATAGACAAAAAAGGTAATTATTATTCAGAAAATATTATTAAGTGCAAGGAATATTTAAAAGAAATGACTGAATACATAAAGTTAATTTGGAGATTAATATCAAAAGAGTTTAAAAAATAAGCTGGCAAAGAACGTGAAAATATTTGAACCATATCATTCTTACCAGCTTATTTTACTTATCTGGAATAATATCTTATTTCTTTTCTTTTTTGGTCTTTTCCTCTTTAGCTTCCTGGGGTTTGTGCAGGACTTCATCGATAAGGCCGTATTCTACAGCCTGTTCCGGGCTAAGAAAGAAGTCTCGGTCGGTATCATGGGTAATTTTTTCCATAGACTGGCCGGTGTGCTTAATAAGGATATCTTTAATAGTATCCTGCTGCCGGTTTATTTCGCGCGCGGCAATGTTGATATCTGATGCTGACCCCCTAGCGCCACCCTGTGCCTGATGCATATGAATGGTAGCATTAGGTAATGCATACCGTTTGCCCTTGGCGCCGGAGCAGAGCAGCACGGTAGCCATGCTGGCAGCCTGGCCCATACATATGGTTGAAACTTGAGGTCGGATGAGCTGCATGGTGTCATAGATAGCCAGACCGGCAGTAATAACACCGCCGGGGCTCTGGATATACATATTGATATCCCTCTCAGGGTCTTCCCTTTCCAGATAGAGAAGCTGCGTAATTAGAGTGTTTGCTACAGTATCATCAATTTCTGTAAACAGCATGATGATGCGTTCCTTTAAGAGCATGGAATATAAATCCCAAGATCTTTCACCTCTAGGTCCGCTTTCGATTACATGGGGATAAAGATTAGTGGGTAGATTATTCATTTATTCTCCTCCTTTGTCTCCTTAACCGGTTCTCCGGTATTTTTAGCGATTTCCGTAAGACGTTCGATAGTTTTGCGCGTCTTTAACGATTGCGTAATAGACTGGCGGTTGTGGGGAGTATCTAAAATTTTTATCATATCCTCTTTTTTATCACCGCCGATGCTGCGTACCATATTATCAATGCCGTTCTTAATTTCTTCATCAGTAACTTCGATTTTTTCTATTTCAGAGATTTTACTAAGGACTAAAGAAGCGTTGACATTGCGGATAGCCAACGGGCGTAACTCTTCCTGCAATTGTTCGGGAGTTTTATTGATACTGCGCAGGTAATCATCCATGCCCTTACCCGTCAATTGCAGTTGCCTGGCCTGGTCGTTGATAACACGATTAATCTCAATATCGACCACAATCGGCGGGTATTCAACTTTAGATTGTTCGACGGCGGCGGTGATAACCTTTTCTTCATGGTCCATACGGGCGCGCTCTTCTGCCCTTAATTTAAGACTTTTAGCGACTTCTTCGCGGAGAGCCTCGAGAGTTTTGTAGTCCTTAGAGACCTGTGTAGCCAAGGCGTCGTTAAGCTCGGGGAGTTTTTCTTCCTTCACTTCATGAAGGGTAACTTTAAAGTGAGCCTGCTTGCCGGCTAATTGAGGTGCGGGGTAATCAGCCGGGAAGGTCAGGTCGAACTCTTTAGTTTCATCCTTTTTCATGCCGATGAGTTGGGCGGCAAAGCCAGGGGCGGGTGAGATAGAGTCTTTAGAGACGAGATACTGGGAGCCGACTTTTTGCAGCAGCGGTTTTTCATCAGTATTGGAATTGATATCAATAACAGCCATATCATTATAGTCCACTGCCCTAGCGACGGGTTCCCAGGTGGCGTACTGATGGCGAAGTTCTTCAAGGACGGAATTAATATTCTCTTCTTTTATTTCGACTACCTCTGGCGACATTCGTATACTCTTGTAGTCGCCGAGGGTGACGGTTGGCGTTAGAGGAACGACCGCTTTAAATATCAGCGGCTCCGCCTGGGTAATTTCTACGCTAGGCTGGGCATAAGGTTCGATTGCCTGCTCCTTAAGAGCCTGCTCGTAAGCCTGGGGGATAATATGGTCGATAGCTTCTTCAAGGAGTCTAGCTTTCCCTAAAGTGCGTTCCAGTATAGCACGGGGGGCTTTACCCTTGCGGAAGCCGGGAATATTTGCCTTTTGCACCAGGTGGCGGTAGGCATCCTGCATGCCGGCTTCCATTTCCGCAGGCTCCATTTCGATAGTGAGGAAAGCCTGGTTATTCTCTACTTTTTCTTTTGTTACTTTCAAGATTCCTCCATTAAGGTCACTCTTCTTCAAGCAAGCGCAGGTGCAGTTCGGCGAGCTGCTCTTCAGTAGCCGGGGAAGGCGCTCCCATGGTCATATCAATGGCAGACTGGTTCTTGGGGAAAGCCACGACATCACGAATGTTCTGTTCGCCGGATAAAACCATCAGGGTACGGTCGATTCCCATGCCGAAGCCGCCGTGGGGGGGCGCGCCAAAATCGAAAGCCTCCAGCATATGCCCGAAAAGAAGACTAATGCGTTCATCTTCATAGCCAAGAATTTTTAATATCTTTCTTTGCAGGTCAGAGCGATGAATACGGATACTGCCACTGCCAAGCTCCATGCCGTTACAAATAAGGTCGTAATTTTTACCATGTATTTTATCCGGAGCGGTATCCAGCAAAGGAATATCTTCGTCTTTGGGGTGAGTAAATGGATTATTAGCGGCCTCCCAGCGTCCCGTTTCCTGATTGCGGATAATAAGGGGAAAATCAAGGATGAAGGCAAAATACAGCACATTCGGGTCAGCCAGATTAAGGCGGCGCGCTATCTCGCGGCGGAGAGCATCCAAGGCGGGATATATTTTTTCCGGTTCGCCGGCAACGATGAGCAAAAGGTCACCTTTATTAGCCCCGCAGGATTTAGCAATTTCTTTTACCTGGTCCAAAGTGAGGTATTTAGCAGCAACCGACTTAACCATATCTTGAGTAAGGTCGGATAGCTTGCCGCCCGGCGAGCCTAATGATACAGTTAACAACCCTTTAGCACCGGCGCTGGTTGCCAGCTGGTTTAATTCTTCAAGCTGGTGGCGGGTATAATCGCCACAGCCGTGAGCGGCGAAGACTCTGACGACACCACCAGAAGCGATAGCCGTCTTAAATACAGCAAAATCTGTCTTTTTAGCGATATGGGTAATATCCGCGATTTCAAGCCCATAACGTAAATCCGGCTTATCCGAGGCATAGCGCAGCATAACATCGGCATATGTCAAGCGGGGAAAAGGCTTGATGAATTTTAATTCCGGCTTTACAGCCTTAGCCATAGAGGAATAAAGCTCCTCGATTAATTGCAGGACATCTTCCCGGGTGACAAAGCTCATTTCAACATCAAGCTGGGTATGCTCCGGCTGGCGGTCGGCACGCAGGTCTTCATCGCGGTAGCAGCGAGCTAATTGATAATACTTTTCCAGCCCGCCCACCATCAGGAGCTGTTTAAGCTGCTGGGGGGACTGGGGCAAGGCATAAAAGCTACCGGGATGAAGGCGACTGGGCACAAGATAATCGCGGGCACCTTCCGGGGTACTTTTAATAAAGGTAGGAGTTTCCACCTCGGTAAAGCCGCGGGCATCAAGAAAATCATGCATGAACTTGGTAACGCGATGTCGTAATAGCAGGTTCTCTTTCATGCGGGGTCGGCGCAAATCAAGGTAGCGATATTTTAGGCGGACGTTTTCGTCAACCTCTACCTCTTCATTAATATAGAAGGGAGGGGTATTGGAGGTATTAAGTATCTCGACTTCTTTGACGATAACCTCAACATCGCCGGTGGGCAGCTTCGGGTTCTCGGTGCCGGCGGGTCTTTTAGCTACCTCGCCGGTAAGAGTAATGACGTACTCACTGCGCAGCTGCTCGGCGATTTTTAAGCTTTTTTTTGATATTTCCGGATTGAAAACAGTCTGGACAATGCCTTCCCTATCCCGCAGGTCGATAAAGACCAAGCCGCCATGGTCACGACGGCGGTTGACCCAGCCGGCGAGGGAAACAGCAGAGCCAATGTTTTCTTTTCTAAGTGAGCCGCAGGTACAAGTACGATACAAAGCAATCTCCTGTGAATAGGGGGTTCACTTTTGATTATAGCCTATACGAAGGGGAGCTTCAACAGGGAGAATAGGAATATACCATTGTATTGGAGGTTCACATCTGATAGAATGTTATGTAATCCCGGCCTGTCAAGTACTTTATAGATAGGGGTGATAAAGTGGCCAAGACCATAGCGGAAATTAATGAAAAAATTAAAAAAGGCAAGGCGGTAGTGTTTAACGCTGAGGAGATTATTGAGGTTGTCCGGGAAAAAGGCGTGAAAAAAGCCGCCCAGGAAGTGGATGTGGTGACGACGGGGACCTTCGGGATAATGTGTTCTTCCGGGGCCTATTTCAATATCGGCCATACCAAGCCGCGGATAAAGCTGGGAGGAGGCAGGGCTTACCTCAATGATGTGCCGGCGTATACCGGGCTGGCGGCGGTGGACCTTTTCCTGGGAGCGAATGCCCTACCGGATGACGACCCGCGCAACCGGATACATCCCGGGGATTTTAACTACGGGGGCGGCCATGTTATCGAGGAACTGGTGGCGGGGAAAGATGTACGGCTTGTGGCGACGGCTTACGGCACAGACTGCTATCCGCGGAAGAAGCTGGAGACCTGGATAAATATCAAAGACCTGAATGAGGCAGTGCTTTTTAACATCCGCAACGCCTACCAGAACTATAACGTGGCGGTGAACCTGTCGGATAAGACGATTTAC
>CAYGVP010000048.1:0-9064 GCA_964353385.1 uncultured Dehalococcoidaceae bacterium | reverse complement strand
CTGACCTGTTACTACGGTGATGCTGTAGTCTGGGATATCCCCAAGGGTAAATGGGAGCTGATTACCGCTAAAGACCTGGATGCCGCCAATAAGAAATTACCGATGAAAGAAGGCGATATCATCATCGTTCATACCGGCTGGAATAAATACTGGGGCGATAACACCAAGTACTTTTGCTATTCACCTGGATTAGGCAAAGAAGCTGGAGAATGGTTTGTCGCCCACAAAGTTAAAGCCGTCGGCGTGGACCAGCAAGCTTTAGACCATCCACTACATACAGCTATCGGCCCGCACGGTCCCGGACCCTTAAGAAAAGACCTTTTTGAGGAATATAAGCAGTTTTCCGGCGGTCATGAAGTAATCGAGGACTTCCCGGAGTGGGAACCCTGTCATAATCTGTTAATGCGTAACGGCATACTGGGCTGGGAAAACGTGGGTGGTGATATCGCTAAGGTTGTCGGCAAGCGGTGTAAAATTTCGGGCTTCCCCATCCGCTGGTATATGGGCGACGGCTCTATCGTAAGGATGGTAGCCTTCATCGATGAGAAAGACCTGAACCCAGTGCCAGACCGTGTTTATAAATACGGGACACAATAAATTTTGAATATGCACGACTTATAAAAGGGAGATGAAATGAAAAAAGTAAGTTTATCTCAAGTAAAACCTTACGCTGCCGCCAAGCACTTCAATATGACGGCGATGCGGCTCCAGGGGAAAGAAGAGACCGGCATTCAAAAGTTCTGGGTTGGCTTGTCTTATTTTCTACCAGGCGGCGGCGCCGAGTGGGCATATGAAGACAACCCTAATGAGAAGGTCTATGTGGTCCTAGACGGAGAGCTTACTGTGAAAAACAAGAAGGAAGAAGTCACTTTGGGGCCGATGGATTCACTTTACTTAGCTCCGAATGAAGGACGGGAAATAATCAATAAGACCAATAAACCGGTAACGATGATGGTGGTGATTAATTATTGACGCTTTTAATTTCCGCAAATAGTCTATGTGCGAGAAAAGGAAGTTAGCTTGATGGCCGGATTACTTGACGGGGTCAAAGTAATAGCTTTTGACCAGGTAGTAGCCATACCTGCCACTACAGCAGTTTTGGCGGACTGGGGTGCCAATGTTATCAAAATCGAGCCTGTCTGGGGCGATTGGCAGAGAAGCCTGGTAAGTTTTAACAGGACTCCGCTCATTATCAAGAACAAAAAAGGAGAAATTGAGCTTCATTTCGAATTCCTCAACCGGAGCAAGAAAAGCGTAGCCCTGAATTTACGTACACCAAAGGGTTTGGAGGTAATGGATAGACTTCTTAAGGATGCGGATGTTTTTGCCACCAACTATTCCATTGACGTGCTGGAGAAATTTAAATTAACTTATGCCGACCTCAAAGATAGATTCCCCGGCTTGATACATTGCCTTCTGACCGGGTATGGAACCAAGGGGCCGAAAGCCAGAGATCGCGGCTACGATTATGTAGCTGCCTGGTCCTACGGCGGACTTATGGGACTGATTACAGCAGACCCCAATATTCCACCGGCGATACAACGGCCGGGTATGATGGATATGGTGGCATCAGCCCACATGGCCAGTGGTATCTGTGCCGCTCTTTACTACAAGCAAAAAACCGGCAAGGGACAAGCTCTGGAGCTTTCGTTATACCATACAGCTGTCTGGACTCTCGGACTGGACACCCAGATAAACCTTTACGGGTATCCCCCTAAGATATGGGACAGGACTCATAACCCAAATCCCATGTACAACTCATATAAAGCCAAAGACAGGTGGATGATGATGGTACACCCCAATCAGGAATACTGGGCGCCGTTTTGTAAAGCCATCGGCAAAGAGGCATGGATAAACGACCCGCGTTATGACACGATGGAAAAGAGAGACAAACACGCGGAGGAGATAATCAAGGAACTGGATGCTCTCTTTGCCACCAAGACGTGGGATGAATGGGAGGTAAGTTTTAAAGCCAACGACCTTATTGTCAGCGGGACCCATCCAATTCCGGAAATCCTGGAGGATGAACAAGCCCTCGTCAATGATTTCTTCACGGATATCGAACATCCTGTAATGGGAGAAGCCAAATTACTGAACAGCCCGGTCCAGTTCAGCGAGACTCCCGCAAAGATTACCAGTGTCGCACCGCAACTGGGCGCTCATACAGAAGAGGTATTATTAGAAGCCGGTTATACCTGGGAAGATTTGGAGGAAATGAAGCAACAAAAGGTAATTCCGTAGCCTTTCGAACGGGGTCTTACGAGACACCGAATTAGCTACCAGGGGGCATTAGATGAGATTGAAAGGAAAAGCAGCCATAGTTACCGGCGCCAGCCGCGGCATCGGCCGGGCTATTGCCCTGGCATTGGCTAAAGAAGGAGCCGATGTGGCGCTGAATTGCTCGACTTCTGTAGATGCAGCCAGAAAGGTCGCCCGGGAAATAGAAAAAATGGGGCGACGTGCCATGGTAATTCAGGCTGATGTGTCCAACAAGGCAGCGGTCGAGAAAATGATACAGGAAGTAGTGGCACAGCTCGGTAAAATCGACATACTTATTAATAATGCCGGTATGTCAGTTGTAGGACCTTCGGCGGAACTGAAAGAAAATATCTGGAGGCGTGGCATCGATGTTATGCTAACGGGCGTTTTTTTCTGCAGCCAGGCCGCAGGCAGAGAAATGATTAAACAGAAAAACGGTAAAATCATCAATATTGCTTCAATCAACGGCATAGCAGCTTTCCCAGAAAGAGCCTGTTATTGCAGTGCCAAAGCCGGAGTCATGGCTCTGACCAAAGTTTTGGGTTGTGAGTGGGCGCGATACAATATCAACGTAAATGCTATAGCACCCGGATATGTGGAAACGGAACTGGTCAAAGACCTGGCATCTAAAGGCACATTAGACGTCAATGAGTTAGCAGGTAGGACTCCGAGCAAATTGTTGACCAAATGTGAAGACATCGCCGATGCAGTAATATTTCTGGCGTCGGAAGACTCGAAAAACATCATCGGGCAAACTATAGTCATCGATGGCGGCTGGACGGCGTATGGTTATCTCGAGTCTTGGCTGAAAAATTCCAGGCGAATTCCAGGTGGCTAATATTTACTTGCATGATCAAGTGAGCTTAAAGAGTTTCTCAGCTACTGAATATTGAATTTTTTCTTTATCGTCATTACAAGTCGGAATCTGGTCAATAAATTTTGCCGCTTCTTGACTATTCTCGTATGGATAATCTCCAGCAAACATTATATGTTCAGCCCCAAGCTCAAGGTAAACACTCGTAAAGGCTGGTATCGAATACATACCGCTGGTATTTACGTAGAAGTTGTCCCGTAAATATTCACTCGGCATTCGCTTAATCTGAGGACGAATCTCCTCCATCCAGGGTCTCTTAAAGCTAAAATCAAGTCGATACAACCAGAATATCAGGCCTTCACCGAGGTGTCCTAGAATTATTTTCAAACGGGGATATTTGTCGAAAAGGCCGCTATAGATTAAACGTAAAGCATGGAGCGAAGTTTCAGCGCCAAATCCCCAGGGGGGGCCGGCAAGGGCAAATCCGTAATCTTCATAAGGTTTTATTGACGAGGGACTCGGCGTATTCGGGTGCAGGAATATAGGAACATCCAGACTCGCCGCCATCTCAAATATCGGCCAGTATTTCTTGTCATCGAGATAGTTGCCTTGAACATGCGAGTTAATTTTTGCCCCTTTAAGTCCGAGTTCCTTAACCGCCCTCTCCAGTTCTCTAGCTGCTTCCTCGGGACTTTGAGGCGCTAGCGCTGCCAGACCGGTGAATCTATCAGGATGTTTATTTATCGCTTTATTTAATTCTTCATTTATCTTCCTGGATAGAGAAGTACCTTTGGCCTGGGGGAATTGTTCACATCCGGGGGTCGCTAGACTAAGTACCTGCATATCAATGCCGGCCATGTCCATATTCTTAAGTCTGCCGTTACTCAAATCCAGAAGCCTATCTTCAATTTCAAGTCCGTGTGGTTCCCAGATTTTAGGCTCGTACCAGAGCCGAGCGTATCCTTTATAGAGTTCCTCTCTTGGCGGTTTTTTACGGGAAAGTAAGTAGTCCTGATATTCATGGGTGTAGAAGTGAGCTTCAATATCGATCTTTCTCATGGGCACAAGTATAGAATAAACCCGCTTTTTAGTCAACTACTGAACACAGTCATACTCCATGATAGTCTTGATATCATACTACTCTTCATCGAAACCCCGAAATACTACGCCGAGTTCCCGGCAGTAGACAAAATTAGCTTTGAGGTGAAGAGGGGAGAGACTTTTGGTTTCCTGGGTCCCAACGGTGCGGGCAAGACGGCTACCATTCGCATGCTCACCGGGCTCTCCAAGCCCAGTTCAGGCAATGCCAGAATTCTGGGTTATGATATTAGCTCAGAGATCGTTAAGGCTAAGAAGTGTTTTGGCGAAGTGCCTGAACTCTCCAATATGTATGATGAGTTAAGCGGCTTACACAACCTGGTGTTTATGGGTCAGCTTTACGGCATTCCAGCAAGTGACCGGATGACAAGGGCGACCGAGCTTCTTAAGCTTTTCGGTCTTTATGAAAAGAAAGACTCTCTGTTCAGTACCTATTCCAAGGGCATGAAAAGAGCTCTAACCATCGCCGCTGCCCTGGTGCATCAACCGCAAATAATGTTTCTTGATGAGCCAACGGTTGTTCTGGATGTTGCCGCAGCCCGCTCCTTGCGGGCGTTGATTGAACATCTTCACGAGCAGGGTGTTACCGTTTTCCTCACCACTCATTACCTAGAAGAGGCAGACCGCCTGTGGCTTTTTTGAGGTATTAGAAGGTCTCGACTGCTTTTCTTGAAGCTAAAGTCGGGGCGGGCGGAGTTGAACCGCCGACCTTCTGAACCCCATTCAGACGCGCTAACCAGGCTGCGCTACGCCCCGGAATGACCTTAATAATGATAGGGGAGAGAGTTACGATTGTCAAACAGAGGGGGCGCTTCAGGGGGAGGTAGAAATAACCAATAACCAAGATACAAGAAACAATGACCAAACAAAGTTCAAAAATCAAATCTCAAATCTCAAAAACACAAATCAAAAATAAAATCTGACCTCACCCCCTATCCCCCTCTCCGCTGGCAGAGAGGGGGAAGATTGATTGTCAAACATAGCGAGATGGAATGAAAACAGTTAAATTGAGACTTGACATATTGTGTTAATATATTATTAACATAAGACAACAACCTTATGGAGAAATAATGTTTGATATTGATAAAATAATAAACCAAAGAAAAGAAAATAATCGATATAGCAGAAGAATAAATGCGCTTACTTCACAGGGAATAAATACCAAGTACATTGAAAAAACAGTAACGGAGGCTGTGAATAATATTAGTTCACATGTAGATTCTTTTGTAATATATGGTGAGCCACAAAGTGGAAAAACAGAGATGATGATAGCTTTGTCCGCCCGCCTTCTTGACCTAGGCCATAAAGTAATAGTGATATTAATCAAAGACGATGTAGAGTTGTTGAAACAGAATCTTGGACGGTTTGCACAATCAGGTATTGACCCAACACCACGTAGCTTCGCAGAAATTCTTGAGCCTTCTGTTAAGATTGATAACAAGGAATGGGTAATTTTCTGTAAAAAGAATCCAGATGATCTTGAAAAACTTAATTCAAAGATTGCATCAATAAGTGGAAAAATAATTATTGATGACGAGGCTGATTATGCAACTCCAAATTCAAAAATCAATAAAAATGATAAAACAACTATAAACAGATTAATTGGTGATTTACTTGGAAATACCGGCATTTATATTGGTGTTACAGCTACTCCAGCAAGGTTAGATCTGAATAATACTTTTGAAAACGCCAATGAAAAATGGATCAATTTTCCTGTACATGATATTTATACTGGACAAGATGTATTTTTCCCAATGGATTTAAGTTCGCCTTTAAAATTTCACCTTGAAACACTCCCTGATTCATATGATTCACCTTCTTGTCTACGAAAAGCACTCTTTAGTTTTTTTGTCAATGTTGCATATTTGAACTGTGAAGTAAATCAAAAAGAGACCAATTATAGTATGTTGGTTCATACTAGTGGGAAAAAGGTAGACCATTCATTAGACTATAAAAATGTTATAAATACGTTGAACGTTCTTGAAAATAAACATGATATCAATTTTAGTAAATATATTAAGCAAATTTGGGAAATAGGAAGGGCTCGTTATGTAACTTCGGAAATCGCTGACAAAATCACTTTATATATTGTCAATAATATATCACGGAATAAAATTGTTGTGATGAATAGCGAAACAGACAAGGCGAATATTGATTTTTCAACGGCTACAAATCCCGTTTGTATTTTCACTATAGCCATCGGAGGAAATATCGTATCAAGAGGTGTCACTTTCATTAATTTGCTATCAATGTTTTTTACAAGGGATGTGAAGCATAAAATTCAACAGGATACATATATTCAACGAGCCAGAATGTTCGGAGATAGAGGTAAATACCTGTTATATTTTGAGTTGACAATTCCTGAGAGATTATATTTAGATTGGCATCGCTGCTTTGTTTTTCATAGGTTGTCGCTTGAATCAGTAAAAGCTGGAAATACTCCAGTTTGGTTAGAGGATAAAAGAGTACAATCCGTAGCTCCCAGTAGTGTTAACAAGACTATGGTATCAATGGATAGCGGAGAGATGGGTTTTGATATTTTCAATTATGATGAAAGCATAGAAAGCATCATCAATGACGAATCAATAAAATCACTGGACAAACTAAGAAAAATCCAAACAAGACTTACAAAGGAAAAACTACCAGAATACCTGGTAAGCTTTATTGAGCAGTTTAGTATGGACGGCAATAATTCATTGGCAATACATAGGTCTACTGATATATCGAATAGAAGCGATGTAGATAAGAAGAATATCACTAGACCAAAAGGCCTAATTGGAGGTACAGATTTAGAAGAGAATAAGTATCCACATGCGATTCATCATATTAAAATATTCTTTAATCAAGAAAAGCAAGCTAGAGTCCGATATAGGTACAAGGGAAATATTAAATTTATAAAGAAATTGAAGAGTCTATAAAATGAATACGGTTTCATTCTTCCAAGGTGCAGCAATAATAAAGATAATACGATATGAAGAATATCATAGAATCCAAGTATATAATAAATATGAAAATGCTTACATAGTAAATGATAAATCAGTCATATATATCAAATATTCTCAAAAAAGATTACCTCCATGGAACTATACATTCGTCAAAGAACATGTCAGTGATTTAACAACAATGGCTGAAGAATTTAATGATGTCTTCATTGTACTTATCTGTAATGAAGATGGTATTTGTTGCCTTAATTGGCACGAATTCAATACAGTTATTTCAGTCGAAAATACTCAATATCCAAAGTGGGTTTCTGTTTCAAGAATGAAAAAGGAAAAATACTCGATTTGGGGACGAGACGGCGAAATTAAGTACAAAATAGGAAACGTTGACTTTCCGCGTAAAATATTTTTAAATCATTAATCCCTTAGATTTTTGTTTATTTCTAAAATAAGTTGAAATATTAACATCACTCCTCCTCCTATTTGCCCCCCTTTCCTTATTCACGCTATAATTATCTGGATATAAAAACTCCCCCGTATCAAGTACGGGGCAGGCTCTTCATCCCTCTTTACGAAAGAGGGAAAGATTTGATATTTTATCTGTGTTTTTGACTTTTGAGATTTGATTTTTGATATTGCCGGAGGCACCATGCTTAGCTGTTACCGCATTCTCGACCTGACGACGGAAAAAGCCTTTATGTGCGGTCGGGCTTTATCTGACTGGGGGGCGGAGGTGATAAAGATAGAGCCGCCCGGGGGCGATCCTTCACGGCGTGAAGGACTATTCGCCCAGGATAAAGTAGACCCGGAGAAAAACCTAACATGGCTGGCTTTTAACGCCAACAAAAAGAGCGTCACGCTGGATATAACGTCGGCTCAAGGCAAGGAGACATTCAAAAAGCTCGTCAAAACGGCGGACGCGGTTATAGAGTCTTATGCGCCGGGGTACATGGAGGGGCTGGGGTTGGGCTATAAAGACTTGAGCGCCATCAATCCGGGCATTGTTCTAACGTCCATTTCGGGGTTCGGGCAGGAGGGGCCATATAAAGACTATAAAGACCCGGACATCGTGGTGCGGGCGCTGGGGGGCATGGTCTATACCGTCGGTTACGAAGATAGAGCGCCGCTGACCACTTCTTACGAGCACACCCACAGCACCGGAGCGATGAACGGGGCCGCCGGCACGATGATTGCCCTCATCCAGCGGGCGCATACCGGCAAAGGACAACACGTCGAAGCCATCACACAGCAAGCCCTCGATATCATCTGCTCGGCGGAAATAGAGGGACCTTACGCCTTATTCGGTCAAATCCCCACACGGCACGGTCGGGCGCGGGCATCCGTCACGCTTAAAGACGGCTCCATTTTTTACAACACGCTCCTCTGGCCCTGTAAAGACGGCTACATCGCTTTAAATCTTTTACTCAACCCCACCGCCGCCAAGAATAACTTAAGCATGATGGAATACCTTAAGAAGGACGGCATCGATATCGGCTTCCTGGAGGGGTGGGACTGGGAGAAGAAAAGCTGGCAGGACATGACGCGCCAGCAGGCGGACAAGCTCATGGACAGCCTCGGCAAATTCTTCATGAACCACACTAAAGACGAGCTGCTCAAGCTGGCGGTGGAAAACCGCTTTCAGCTGGGACCGTGCAACAACGCCGCGGACGTCTTAAAGCACCCGCAGCTAGAAGCCAGGAAATACTGGAAAGAAATAGATTATCCCGGCATCGGCAAGCTGAAGTACCCGGGCGGGGCGGTGGTAACGACGCAAGGGTACGTGGGGCCAAGAAAAAGAGCGCCAAAAATCGGGGAGCACAACGAGGAGATTCTTAAAGCGCTCGACTCTATATCAAAGTCACCTGAAAAGCCAAAAATAATTGATAACAAGAAACCTTTTGAAGGCATAAAGCTGATACAGCTCTGCTGGGCGGGGGTGGGCGTCTATACGTGC
>CAYGVP010000047.1:0-9234 GCA_964353385.1 uncultured Dehalococcoidaceae bacterium | reverse complement strand
AAACTGGTTACCTTTTCCCCTTAACCATCCCGACGAAAGTCGGGAACCACTATCTTTGGTTTGGAGAGGGGGTTCACCCTGAAGGTTCACCCTGAAGGGCGAGGGGGTAAGAGCAAATAGTAAACAGTACAGCCCAACTCAAACACTACCGTTTGCTTCACTGATTTGCTTTAATATTAAACGTGGTGTATAATTAATATATAGTTCCAGTTTAGGTTAATGCAAGCTTCATAGAATCCCTTCCTAAAAACCTTATAGATTTATATCAAGTATTGGATGACCCGAGCTCTAACTAAATTATTAAGAGAGGAGGCCATCCAATGAGTTTTGAAGACAAAACACTCACCTGTTCCGATTGCAATAAATCCTTTACCTTTAGCGCTGTAGAACAGGAACAGTTCCAGACGAGAGGCTATACCAACGAGCCCAAGCGCTGCCCCGAATGCCGTCAGGCAAGGAAAGCAGAACGCTTTGGCAGCGGTGGCGGCAATAGCTACGGTAATAATAGCTACGGAAATCGCAGCTACAGTTCCGCGCCTCGCCAGATGTTCCCGGCAGTTTGCGCCGATTGCGGCAAGGAAACTTCCGTACCGTTCGAGCCTAGTCAGGGCAGACCGGTCTATTGCAGCGATTGCTACCGCAAAATAAAAGTAAACCGGTAAACTTACACTCGTCAATGAAGATGTGCACGGGCGGGAAAATTTTTCTACCCGTGCACATTCAAAACAATCAGGATTCGATGGAAAGGAGTCATCCATGATAATCAAACAACCAAGACGAACCATGGAATTCGTTGAACAGGACGAGGATTTTATTAAAAAACTTGCCGGAGACATCGGCTGTCATTACTCCAAAGCTAATCAGCGCACATATAATTTGAATAAATTCAAATCTGATGTTAATGGTGAAATGGGCGTTTTCGCCTGGGTTCACAAAGAAGATAGCAATTATTTCTGGGTAGCTACGAGAAAAATCTGGGTAGAACAAGTTAGGGATAAAGCAATTTCCGGCAGAAAAAAGTCCAGAACCAATTATTTTTCTAGGGATACCCAGCATGCTGAAGACAGCGTGTGTTTTAATATGAAAGACGACTACCAGAAAACTGTCAGAGCCTTGAGTATGATTAATAAAATGCGTTAATCTGAAATAACGCGCCGTTGCCATAATCGGGGCGGCTATGATGATAGAACAAAAGCTAACAAATTATGCAACGAAGCAGTGAGATGAAAATACTCCTTGTCTATCCGAGATACCCCGATACTTTCTGGAGCTTTAGACACGCTCTAAAGTTCTTATCCAAAAAAGCCACCTTCCCACCCCTAGGACTGCTGACGGTTGCCGCCATGCTCCCCGCTGAATGGGAGAAAAAAGTGGTGGATTTAAATGTAAATCCCTTGCATGATGAAGATATCAAGTGGGCAGATTACGTCTTTATCAGCTCTATGGTGGTGCAGAAAGACTCGGCAAAAGAAGTCATTACACGCTGTGGTAATTTAAACACCAAAGTGGTAGCCGGCGGTCCTCTTTTCACCACCGGACACGAGGAGTTCACCGGAGTCGACCACTTTGTGCTGGGTGAAGCTGAAGTCACCCTCCCGCGATTTCTATCCGACCTGTCCAATGGGTGCCCGCAGCACATTTATATGTCCGATGAACGGCCCGATATTAACAAGACCCCTCTTCCTTTGTGGTCGCTTCTTAATATGAAAAATTACTCGGCAATGAGTCTGCAATACTCCAGAGGTTGTCCTTTCGACTGCGATTTTTGCGATATCATCGTGCTTAACGGCCATACACCCAGGACTAAAGGCAGCCAGCAAATGGTGGATGAGCTGGAAGCGCTTTACCGCCACGGCTGGCGGGGCAGCTTATTTATCGTCGACGATAATTTTATTGGTAATAAAAACAAATTGAAGGCTGAAACCCTGCCCGCGATGATTAGGTGGTCGAAAAAGCGTAAATATCCCTTCTTCTTCTTCACCGAAGCCTCCATCAATCTCGCCGATGATGACAATTTAATGGACTTGATGGCGGAGGCGGGCTTTAACCGCGTCTTTATCGGTATTGAAACTCCCAATGAAGACAGCCTGGTGGAATGTAGCAAGCACCAGAATAGAAACCGCGACCTGGCTGCTTCCGTGAAGAAAATTCAGAACCACGGCTTTGAGGTGCAGGGAGGCTTTATCCTCGGCTTTGATAGCGACCCCGTCTCTATCTTTAAGAAACAGATTAACTTTATTCAAGAGACCGGCATCGTTACGGCCATGGTCGGTTTGCTCAATGCCCCCCGCGGCACAAAACTTTACCAGCGACTCAAGAAGGAAAACCGCTTGCTTGAAAACTTCTCCGGGGATAATACGGACTTTTCCATCAACTTCATTCCCAGGATGAAGTTTGAAACCCTCGTGGCAGGATATAAACAGGTCCTGGATACAATCTACTCGCCGCGCCATTATTATGAACGAGTCGTTGCCTTCCTTAAGGAATACAAACCGCGCAAGACGGCCGGTATCTCAAAACTTAAATTTTCTCACGTTACTGGTTTTCTTAAAACCATCTGGTGCCTGGGTGTCACGAACAAGGGGAGAAGGTATTTCTGGCGGCTCTTCTTTACGACTCTTCTTAAGCGTCCCCGCCACTTCCCCATATCTTTAGGTCTGTCGGTTTCGGGCTTCCATTTCCGCAAGGTTGCCGAAAGCTATGATAATATAGTTCTCCGTCAGGATGTGTAACGTCTTTTTCCCTGCTTGCCCTGAGCGAAGTCGAAGGGTCATTGTGAGCGCAGCGAATCAATTCGTAATCCTTCCCCTTTACCCCCAACTGTTTACTGTTAACTGTTAACTGTTTACTGTTTACTGTTTACTGTTTACTACTCCCCCAAAGTATCTCCTCTGAAAGTAAAGTGCTAAATTCACCAGGCTCACCAGTACCGGCACCTCTACCAGCGGTCCTATCACTGCGGCAAAAGCTTGCCCGCTCTCTATCCCGAACACGGCCACTGCCACCGCAATCGCCAGCTCGAAGTTATTAGAAGCCGCCGTGAACGCAATAGAAGCCGTCTGACTGTAATCCGCCCCAATCCTTTTACCCATCCAGAAAGACACTAAAAACATCAGGACGAAATAAATAAGTAGTGGTACTGCTATCTTCACCACGTCCAACGGTATCTGCACTATTGTTTCGCCTCTTAATGAGAACATCACCACGATGGTGAACAATAGCGCCGCCAGCGTTATCGGGCTTATCTTGGGGATGAACTTGCTCTCGTACCACTCGCGCCCCTTTGTCTTTAGGAAGATGAAGCGCGTCAGCATCCCCCCGAAGAACGGTATTCCTAAATAGATGAACACGCTCTTGGCGATGTCTCCCATCGTCACTTCCACCGCCGAGCCTTCCAGCCCGAACCACTGCGGCAGCACGCTGATGAAGATGTAAGCGTAAACGGAATAGAAAAGTATCTGGAAAACGGAGTTGAAAGCCACCAGTCCCGCCGCGTATTCCCTGTCCCCTTTAGCCAGTTCGTTCCACACTATCACCATCGCTATACACCGCGCCAGCCCTATCATTATCAGACCATACATGTAGTCCGGGTTTGGCCAAATCTTTCCGAGGAACAGTATAGCTAGCAGAAACATCAAGATAGGCCCGATTATCCAGTTCTGTACCAGCGATAGCCCCAGTACCCGCCAGTTGCGGAACACCCGCCCCATCTCCTCGTAGCGCACTTTAGCCAGCGGCGGGTACATCATTAGAATGAGTCCGACGGCTATAGGGATGGACGTTGTCCCCGCGCTTAAGGAGTTAATGAAGTCGCCGACTTCCGGCGACCCCCACCCCAGCAATACCCCTACTCCCATCGCCAGAAATATCCACAGCGTCAAGAACCTATCGAGGAAGGAAAGTCTGCCAGTCACTGCTTCTGGTTTGTTACTCATTATCACTCCTGATATTTATTATTTTGTGTGCTGGATAAATCCTTCTACCGGATTGGCGGCATCCAGGTGCGATTTCAGCTTACCCTGCTGGGAATGCAAGATACGGTTGTAAACAGACCTCTTTATAAATTTAAGGGCTTCTTTTTCGTCACCATCCGTAATGATTCTCTCCAACTCCATTATGTCTTGCTCGTCAAACGATACGGCGGTTTTTTTAATCTCAAGCATAATCCACCTCCTCTAACCGATCAGTCTTTCCTACTGAGAAGCGCCTTATATACCGCTTTTCCCCGCACTCTCGGTATTGCCTTCTCGTTCAACTTCTTCAGTGAGTTGACGATACGCTCCAGGTCTTTACCGGGAAAGCCCAGCACACACTCGCTTTCAGATAAGTTTGTAGCCTCCCGGCAGCCATAGCAGCCCAGCGAGGCGTGTATTTTCTGATTAAGGAAAGGCATTATCGTGCCGTCAACACAGGTCGCCTGAAGAATAGCCGTGTTAAACTCCAGTCTTCCCCCAGTCTCGAAGACATTCGCCAGGGCTATCCACATCAGGTGCTCCACATCTGACTCTATCACTACTATGTCAGGCTCAAAAGGCGCTAAGTTAAGGGGACAGCAGGCGACCATCTGGTATTTGCCCATCTCCAGGCGGGGCATGGAGGCGAAAGTATTCTGTACCGCTCCAGGACTGCCGAAAATACCCATCGCAAACGGCATCTCCCCCGATGATAGCTTAGGCGGCGGTTCCTTGAAGCCTAGCGCCCACGCCGCCGCGGGACATGATATATTGTCGCCGGTCAATAGTAGTTTTTTGCCTTCCCGCGCTCCCATCAATACCTGGCAGTAACGGCGCTCGCTGGGCGTTTCGAACCCTTCTAGGCCGGTTTTCTTTTTCAGGAACTTCACAGCTATCGGCTCATATTTCAAGCCCAGTATTGCTTTCATTACGGAGGAAGCTTCTTTAATATCCATTTCTGTTTCACCTCCAGACTAAAATAAATATGTGATAAGATATATCCCCACCCCCACTATAACCACCCCCGCGATTTTCTTGGCGTAATTGGAGAAGTTGGCGATTCCTTTCGATGCCAGTATTTTCTGGGCAAAACCTGCCGAGATGCCGGCGCCCAGCACCAGCACCCAGTGTCCCAGGGCATAGGCAAGCAGTAGTCCCCCGCTATAGGCGATATTCTGCTTGGTAGCGGCAAAGGTGAGTATCACCCCCAGCACCGGCGTAGCGCAGGGAGAAGCTACTATTCCGAAAAAAAGACCGATGATAAAAGCTCCGAGGAGCGCTTTTTTCTTAGGCAAAAATCGTTGGGGAAGGCCTATGTTAATGTTCAATTTGTCGGAAAATAGGAGATAGAGCCCCAGCAGAATCGCCACCGGCGGCAGGATATAATACCAGAATCTACCTACATCGCCGAAGAGCCTGCCCAGAGCGCCGGCGATTATCCCCAGGATGGTAAAGGTGATAGTAAGTCCCAGGGTAAACATCAGCGAGTACTGGACGGCCTTCTTCTGCGAGCCTTCCGCATAGCCGCCAACATAACCTATAACTAGCGGTATCATTGCCAAAACGCAGGGGCTGGCGCTGGAGATAATACCACCCAGGAAGCAGGCGGGGAAAGCCAGCCATCCTTGAGTTTGGACTAACTCGCTGATAAAGTTGGATAAACCTTCCACGCTACTCTATCCCCATTTCCTTTAGCTGGAGGATAATATCATCCTTAGCATAAACTCCAATGTGCCTTTTAACTTCTTTACCGCTGCTATCAAAGAAAATTTGCGTAGGCATAATCATGATTTCATACTGCTGGGCAAGCTCCATTTGTTCGTATACTTCAACGATAATCACATTTAGTTTGCCCTCATACTCTGCTGCCAACTCTTCCAGAATGGATTTCATCTGCTTGCAGGGTGCACAGGTGCTTGAACCAAATTCCGCTATCGTCGCCTTACCATTGGCTAGAGCTTCCTCAAGAGGTATTGAAGTTAGATTTGACTCTTGAGGTTGAGAACTACCGATTTCAATAAGCTCAATATCAAATGTCAGGTCCTGTCCGGCCAGGGGATGGTTGGCGTCTATCTTGATTGTCGTTTCAGTTACCTCGAGAATCGTTGCTATCGAAACACTGCCGTCCTGACTTGATTGTAGCAGCATACCGACTTCCGGGACGATATCCGGTGAAAGCTTGTCCCTCCCAACCTCTATTATCAGGTCATCATGGTACTGACCGTAAGCCTGGTCTGCCGGGATAGTGAATTTTTTTGTTTCCCCGACCTGCATGCCGATGACGGCCTGCTCAAATCCGGGGACAACATTGCCTTGTCCAATCGTGAATTCCAGCGGTTCACTACCGATTGATGTATCGAATACCATGCCATCTGATAGCTTTAGAGTGTAATGTACCTTGACGGTATCGCCGGTCTTAGCCAGCGTTGGACCGCCACATCCGGTCGCTAATAGTGCGGCCAGCAGGATTATGCTTACAAGAACAAAATAATACTTCTTCATAATTACAGTTACCCCTATATCGTTATTTGAGGTTGATAATATATTAACAATATATGTATCTTAAATACTAGCGCTCATTTATTAGCTTCCAGTGGCTTAGAAAGAGACTCTCTAGCCTTTTGAGTAATTAGTTCTATGTCTACCTGTTCCAGTAGGAAATTGTGGCTTTTACTGATGCCTTCGTCGGTGACGCATATCCAGTCAGTCACTTTAAGACCGGCGTGTTCGATTGTCTTTTTAGCGCAGGCTACCTGGCAGCCGTCTATCGCCACCAGCCTTTTAGCACTCCTTGCCGATTCCACCATACCGCTGATATGCGCGGCAATGCCGGCCAGACAGTAGATTTTCCCCACACCCAGCGTATCCAGGCTTACCGCTGCTTGGTTGGCAATCTGCCCGCAGTTGGAGCCTCCCGAACAGGGGAGTATGGTAATTTCCTCGGCTTTACAGATGCATTGTTCTTCCGCACGTTTTTTAGCCATCTCGTCACCTGTCTTTCTGTCTTATTGATAAACTTCTTATGCCTGTTTGGCTAGAGCCGTGGTGATGAAGGTGGTTACTTCTGCCTTGGTGGGCACCCGCCCGGAACAGACCAGATTCTCATCAATCACCAGCCCCGGCGTGGTCAGGATAGGATATTCCATTATCTTTTTGATGTCTTTCACGTCTTCGATTTCAGCATCAATGCCGAGTTCCTTAACGACTTCCTTTGTCGTCTTTTCAAGCTGTTGACATCTTGCGCATCCCGGCCCGAGAACTTTGATTTTCATTTTCCACCTCCTGTTTAATGATTTATTGAGTTATTAGCCCGAAGATGTAACCAGTAATAGTAGCCATGACGACCACTATTCCAACATATGTAATCATCTTCTTGAATCCCATAATTTTAGTGAGCGTGAACATGGCTGGTAACGAGAGGGCAGGACCAGCCAAAAGCAATGCTAGAGCCGGACCTTTGCCCATGCCCAATTCCATGAAAGCTTTTACGATGGGCACTTCGGTAAGGGTAGCAAAATACATCAAAGCTCCGGCGAATGAGGCAATAAAGTTAGCGAGAAGGCTATTACCGCCAACATATTTTGCCACCACGTCCGCCGGGATAACCACTGTCAGGATACCGGCCACAAATACGCCCAGTAGCAGCCAGGGTATAATCAGGCGTGTAAAGTGCAGCGTCTCTTTCAGCCATTGTACTATTTCACCTTTAGTAAACCATCGCCACAGTATTACAGCCAGAACAATCAGGAATACGCCGGTGGCAATCCAGCTCTTGGATGCCGCGAATACCAGGATAGCCACCAGACTTCCGAGGAAAATCACCTGCTGCCAGATGCTCTTACCGGCCGGGTCGGCGGCGAGCATGGCAAAAGCCTTCGCATCGGCTTTGGGTTTATCCTTACGATAGATAAGAGCCATGATCAGGCCGGTGACTACCGAAAATACGATAGCGCCAATCGCGCGGCCTATCCCGATGTCATAACCGAGCAGCTTGGCCGAATAAACAATGGCGAGGACATTGATGGCCGGCCCGGAGTAGAGGAAGGCGATTGCCGGGCCTAAACCAGCCCCTTTCTTATAGATGCCAGCGAATAGCGGTAGGACGGTGCAGGAGCACACAGCTAACACCGCGCCCGAGATGGAAGCTACGCTATACGATAATAGCTTCTTCGCTTGTGGGCCGAAATACTTGAGAATCGCCGCCTGCGAAACGAATACCGCGATAGCCCCGGCGATGAATAGCGCCGGCACCAGGCAGGTTATGACATGCGCCGATAGATAATTAAGCAGTCCATTCCACCCGCCCTGGAGTAATTCTAGGAAATAAGACATAGGATGTTATCCTTTCATGCCTATGACCGAAATTAAAGTGATACGGTAGCTTTCTCTCCACATGTTTTCTTGACGCAGCTTGGACCTACCCGCTTTGCTTTCCTCAAGCGCCCACGGTCGGCAACCATTATCTTGTTCCCTTTAAAAGACAGGGTGGTTGCTTCCGCAATAGCTTTCAAATGTGCTTCCATTCTGTCCCAATCAATAGAATAAAGCGACCATAGTCCATCCTTGTGCAGCTTAAGAAATCCGACGTCATACAAAGCACTCAATATGCGAGAAGCCTTTGACTGTGAGATGTCTAACGCCTGCATAACCTCACAAACACAGCACTCTCTCTCTAGGAGAAGATTCAGCACTCTGAGCCTAGATTCATCGGATAATACCTTATAAACCTTAACCAGATCTCTCATTGTGCCCTCCGATACTATATGCATAAACATGCATATATGAATATGCTACCATAGAAAATCCTGCCTGTCAAAACCTTTCAAGGAGTCATTTTTGTCTTATTCTGGGTGTAGGGAAGTGTTCTCTCCCCCCAAACAAGGGAGTACGCCCCCCACCCCAAAAAAGAGTGACAAATCCCTCTTCCTTTTCTCCCCCCACCCCCTTATACTGGTGGGGAAGTCTCCCTTTGAAAAAGGGAGAGACAGAGGGATTTTGCTACGCACCTTAACAAGTTAACATAATAATAGGAAAAACAATTAAATCTAACGAAACGAATCGAGGCTAAAATGATGAAACCAATCAAAAAACAAATCCCGATTTTAGCTATAAAATCAAAAAGCCCAGCTATAAAATAAAAAAATAAAAAATGCCCTTTTTACAAAACGAATCAAAGCTAAACGGTTAATTGTGGTAGGGTGGGGTTTGGTTATTGTATCTTGTATCTTGTATCTTGGTTATTGTATCTTGGTTATTGTATCTTGGTTATTGTATCTTGGTT
>CAYGVP010000046.1:0-9257 GCA_964353385.1 uncultured Dehalococcoidaceae bacterium | reverse complement strand
CGTCTCGCCAGTAAAATGCTCCTCCAGGTGCATGATGAGCTTGTCTTTGAAGTGCCGGATGATGAACTGGACTTAATGCGCAAACTAGTATCCGACACTATGGACTCCGCTGTCGCTTTAAGCGTGCCTTTGAAAGTGGATACTAAAATCGGCAAAAATTGGGGAGAAATGAAGTAATCGCAAACTTGCTTGCCCTGAGCCCTTGTGGTGAGTTTTGCCGAACCATGTCGAAGGGTCATTGCGAGTCCATCCCGACCGCAATCAGGAGGCGAAGCAATCTCATTGCCCGCTTGCCCTGAGCTTGTCGAAGGGTCATTCTGAAGGAGCGCAGCGACCGTGAGAATCTCGTCATTCCAGCGTAGACTGGAATCCATTTCTCACCCGTCATTCCCAACTTGATTGGGAATCCAGAGGATTAAGAGCCTGCCCCGTACCATGTCCCGTACTCGATACGGGATTGATACGGGGTGAGGGGGAGAGAAAGTTTAAAGGAGTGATAATTAATGCCCGAACTCCCCGAAGTCGAAACCATCAAAAACGAGCTGCTTCCCTATGTCCTCAATAGAACTATTCAATGTGTCGATATTTACTGGGACAAAATGGTCAAGCTGCCCTCGGTCAAAGAATTCTCCGCCCGTCTCAAAGGTGAGAAAATCACCGGTCTTTCCAGGCGTGGCAAATATCTCTTTTTTCACTTAAGCGGCGGCGATGTGCTGGTCATGCACATGAAAATGACCGGCTCGCTGCTGGTCAATCCGCCCGATGACAGGTTTACCCGCGCTATCCTGCACCTTGATAAAGGAATTGATGTCCATTTCTGGGACCCGCGTAAGTTTGGTAAAATGTGGCTTGATAAAGATACGGCTGCCGTGGTAGGGCAGCTGGGCCCCGAGCCGCTGGATGCCGCTTTCACGCCCGAGGTGCTGGCGGACATCTTAAGCAGGAGGAGCGCCCCCGTAAAACCTGTCCTCCTCGACCAGTCTATCATCGCCGGCATCGGCAACATGTACGCCGATGAAGCTTTATTTAAAGCTAAAATCCACCCTATGAAACCGGCAAACAAGCTAACTAAACCTGAAATAAAACGACTTCACTCCGCTATTCAAACCGTCCTGCGGAAAGCTTTAGATAAAAAGGGCGCCAGCGTCCGCAACTATATCCGCCCTGACGGTACGCCCGGCACCGCCCACGATGAGTTCAATGTCGCTCATGGGGTGGGTAAATACTGCCCCCGCTGTAGTGCTGTTATCAAACGTATCGTGGTTCGGGGCAGGGGAACCTATATCTGCCCCAGATGCCAACCGGAACCTTAATATTTACTTCTAGACTTGATGCTCAAATATGCTTGAGCTTAGGCTCAAAATGCTGCTGGGGATGCGGGTGTAAAAAGCTTTAAAACATTATCCCGCAGTGATACTCCACCAGCGTTTCGGTCTGGACATCTATAATCGTGTGCGGGTACTCCTGCTTTATCGTGTATGTCAACCGCTTAAACCCGCCCCATTTCGTAAAAACCAGCACGCTCACGACCGCCGTGTCATCTTTAAACTCTATTATCGGCTTGCAGTCTAGTTTCCTGGCTTCCTTTGCTATTTCCGGCAACATATTTATCCCGAAGCTGGAATTTGTTCTGTCTTCTATTATTTCATCAATTTTATCCGGCGTGCATACTATCTCCCAGTCATTATAGTTGGCGTGCCAGAACAGGTAGAACTGGCCCCCCACCACTTGCAGCACGACGTACTCGAAAAAACCCTCCTCCGTGCCGTCGATGCGTATTTTGTCCTCGAATGCCCCACTCTGCTCATCCGTTGCGTATTCTTCATAGTTCGTATAAGGTTTCTGGCTTTCCGCTCTTACGTAAATATCCGGCTGCCCCCCTGACCCGTTATAATAATAAACCCAGTCCAGCACATACCCCTCTTCCATTGAAAGACTGGTCAGCACCTTAAAATACTCGTTAATATTAAATTCCGTGCCGTCTTTACTGCCGTTCTCCTGCCGAAGATGCTCGGGGAATTCACCATAATCCAAAGCCTTCAAGCCATCCACAACCCCCTGGTACCAGGCGGCTTCCTTGGTTGGGGTTGGGGTTTGAGTCGGAGTCGCGGTCGTAACGCTTGTCTCTGTTGATTCTGGTTTAGGGTTGCATCCGGTTATTAACGACAGCCCCATTAGCGAGATAAAAATAACCGTTAATATCCTGTGTTTAGCCATCTTTCCACCTCACAAAGATTGTTTTTTTAATATACCCTATGTTTAATATAACTATCAAGACTGCTAAAAGATAGCTCCTGGAATATGCTTAAACTAAGGCTAAAGATGCTGCTGGGGATGAGGGTGTAGTGTAAGTAAAAATTACAAAGCACTCATAATGTAATGCTTACTTCATAGTCATGGAAAAATCTTCTCAACTCTAGGACAATTAAATTTGGGTTTTGAGCAAGTAATACTTCTCGTTTCACAGTATTTAAGTCGTCTTCCCAACATATTATACAGTCACATAAACTTGCTGCATGCCCATGTTCTATGAAATTACTGGACTTTACTTCGAATTCAACTCGAATTTCACTACCATCTGGGCTTTCATATATAGCATCTGGAAATTCTTCGCGTACAATCTTGATACGCCATCCCAAAAACGGTATTACAAATCCAGCCAGATGGACTACTGCCGTCTCTGCATTATCCTGAGGACCTAAAAATATCTTTGATGCTGGCGCTCGTAAATAAATTTCAGGATCAAGCTTGATATCTAATTCCCTTAATGGTCTAAGGGATACCGCAATAATTGAGCGCCTATTAAGAGGAAATTTTCCCAACATTATTTACCCCAAATAGACTATTTAACTAATACCTCCAGGAAATATCCTATCCAATATTTTATCTCTTACTGTATTGGATCCTGCATTACCAGTGGCATCTTGAAAATCAGCACTATTGCCCCAATCTATATATCCTACTGCAGGAGTTAACATGCTTTTACAATAATTATACGAATATTCATCTCGTGCAACTGCTCTCTCAAAGACTTTACGGGCAACCATAGATAGTCCTCTTATACCCGGGGTTGTTAATAGTTTGTAGTTTTTATATCTTTTCTCACTAATATCCCATTCCTCAGGCCACAGATCTCTACAAGCCATCCAATAATTTTTTAAAAACTCATACATTCTTTCAAAATTCTTTTTTCTATCAATTTCAGTCAATTCCAAATTGACAACTGCCTTTCTTGTAAGAGAGTCTTTCCCTGACATATCATTTCCAAAAGCCTGCTTAATGCATTCATGCAGTGTTCTAAGACGTACTAAATATAATCTTCTCTCTATGTTTTCTCCACCTGTATCCACTTTTTGATAGAAGGGGCTGGAAGGATCATCACTTAATCTTCTTGCCCAATGAAGAGTTGGCTCAAACAATGGCCCTTTTCCAAGTTTAAATATAATGTTGTCTACAAGACTTGTATCAATACCCTTTTGCTTTTGATTGATAACCTTAAATAATATAGCTTCTTCAACTCTCACCAAATTAGTAAATATACAAATAGTAACGTATTTTTCACTTGCTGCCATCATACCTAAACGATGTTGACAATCAACTTCACTAAATGCTCTTTCCCAAGGTCGTTGTATTCCCCCAAAATTTTTTACCTTTGTTTCGTCGTAGTCTACTGCAAGATGACCAAATTCAGGTATTTTAGGACTGATTGATTTGAATGACCATGGTGCAACAGGTGTCCTGTGATCATCTGTCTCATTTGCTCTTATATTTAAGATGCATTCTGGCCAAAAGCCTTTTGTTTCTTCGCTTGCATACTTAGCGGCTTCTTCGCTTCTCTTTTCATTGAATGCTCTTTGATATCCATCAGGATTATAAACCTCATCATATCGGTCAATCCATAAAGCCGGAAATAATTCTTTTGCTATGATTGATCCGCGATAAACCTCACTCCCAAGACTAAAGCTCTTAACGCAAGGTATTGTTATTCTGCGCATAATTTCCCCCTTATTAATCAATTATTAGCGTTATATCACAAGCAATAGATGTTTGTCCACTCCCCCCCTTGACTCTCCCCTTACCGTAGGGTCTATACTCTCTTCCAGAAGGTGCCTTCTTTATCCTGAGCGAAGTCGAAGGAAAATAATCGTAAGGATTTATCCTGAACGAAGTGAAGGAGAGAAAAATTGTTCAAAATCGGTGATTTCTCCCGCTTGACCTTCGTCACGGTCAAAACCCTGCGCTATTATGATGAAATCGGTCTCCTTAAACCGGTTAAGGTAGACCAGTTCACCGGCTACCGCTATTACTCGGCGGAACAGCTCCCCAGGCTCAACTACATCGTCGCCCTCAAAAACCTGGGTCTCTCTCTGGATGAGGTCGCCATCCTCGTTAAAGACGGCCTCACGCCGGCGCAGATGAGAGATATCTTTATCCTTAAGAAAGCCGAGCTTACCCAGCGCGTAGCCGATGAGCAGAAACGACTTGATAGCGTGGAGAAATTGCTGATGCGAATCGAAAAGGAAGGAACTATGCCGGACTATCAAGTAACGACCAAGAAAGTTGAACCTATGATTGTCGCATCGGTGCGCGATGTCCTGCCCACTTACGGCGATTGTGGTCCTCTCTTCGGGGAAGTTTTCAAGTATCTCGCCAAGAAATTCGTCTTTAAGCCCGCCGGCCCGCCGCTTTTGCTTTGCCACGACCCCGAGTACAAGGAACGTGATGTCGATATCGAAATCGCCGTCCCCATCAATAAAAAGATAAAAGAATCCGACCGGGTCAAGGTCTACGAACTGCCCGCCGTCGAGGTCGCCAGCACGGTCCACAAGGGGGCTTACAACACCGTCAGCCAGGCTTATAATGCCATCATGGCTTGGTGCGAAGCTAATGGGTACGAGACTGTTACCCCCTGTCGCGAGATTTACTTCACCAATCCTAATGACCTCAACGACCCCGCCAAAAACATCACGGAAGTTCAATTCCCCGTTAAAAAAACCTAGCATTAGAAAAAAGGAGAGGGGACAGTATCATTTGCCCCCTCTCCTATCCTGATATCGCGAGTGAAGCATGGCGATCTCAATCTCTGCCATCATCCCCCCCGTCATTCCCGACCTGATCGGGAATCCAGTCCCTCTCCATTATGATAGGGGCGGTGCCTAACTTAACATAACACCAAAAACTATTAAATGAAGCTATTTAGCCTCGAGTCGTTTCCCGAAATAAAAAAGTGATGTTTATAGATACTGTGTAAGTCGCCCTATCTCTTTCATCAGCTGCTCAAACTGCTGGGGGTAAAGCGACTGCATCCCGTCGGACAGGGCGTGGGTGGGGTCGTTATGGACTTCGACGAGCAGGCCGTCTGCGCCGACGGCGATAGCGCCCCTCGATAGGGGTATCACATAGTCGCGCCGCCCCGCCGCATGTGAGGGGTCGATGACGATAGGGAGGTGGCTGGCTTCTTTTATGGATGATATCGCGCTTAAGTCGAGCGTATTGCGGGTGTTATCGGCAAAGGTGCGTATGCCTCTTTCGCAGAGGATAACGCGGGAGTTCCCTTCCGACATGATATACTCTGCGGCCATCAGCCACTCCTCGATGGTGGCAGCCATGCCGCGCTTGAGTAGGACGGGTTTTTTAGCCCGGCCGGCCAGGCGCAGAAGAGAGTAGTTCTGCATGTTCCGCGCGCCGATTTGTATAATATCGGCGTGTTTTTCCACGGCGGCTAGGTTTTCGCTGTCGGTAGCCTCGGTGATAATCAGGAGTCCGGTCTCATGCCGCACCTTCTCGAGTATCTTAAGTCCTTTTTCGCCGATGCCCTGGAAGCTGTAGGGGGAGGTGCGCGGCTTGAAGGCGCCGCCGCGGAAAATCCTGGCGCCGCACTTTTTAACTATGTGCGCGATGGTGAGCGCCTGCTCTTCGCTTTCCACGGCGCAGGGTCCGGCCATGATGACCGGCTGCCCTCCGCCGATTTTCACATCGCCTATAGAGATAACGGTGGAATCGGGGTGCGTCTCGCGGCTGACGAGTTTATAGGGTCTGGTAACGGGGATAGCCTCTTTGACGCCTTCCATCGCCAGGAATAAGGCAGCATCGATGGGCCCTTTGTTGCCGAGGACGCAAATGGCGGTCCTGACGGCGCCCGGCATGGGCACACCGCGGTAGCCCATCTTCTCGATTTCTTTAATGACCGCCTGCACCTGTTCTTCCGTGGCATCGTTTTTCATTACGACGAGCATAGTTTAAATGTCTCCTTGATTGATAGTATTATCATAGCACAAGTTTAAGAAGTTTGGCAGGTTTAACAACTGGTATTACTACTGGTGGTAGGTTAAAAGGTTTAATTCTAAATCTTTGAATCTCGTCTGTTGCCTAATAACCAAATGCCGGCACTTAGTCCTCCAAATGCTACCACGTAGAGGACGCCGACCCAAAATAGACTTAGGCTTATGGGTGATAAGTTAATGAAAGTATCAATGAGATTGATTAACCAGTGAGCTAATATCAGACCAATGATATTATTGGCCTTTAACCTGATAATAGCAAAAGGCAAACCCATAGATAAAGAAAAAGAGATTCCTTGCCAACCTTGTAAAGGCACATGAAGAAGCCCGAATAATAGAGCACTACCGGCTACTGCAGCAACCGGGCCTCTCCAATCATAAATACCCTGAAATATCAAGCCTCTGAACCAGAGCTCCTCGCCTAATGCTACCGCCAGGTAGAACACAACCGGAGACAATAATGACGAGCTAAGCGGGGCCAAAGAGACCGGTAATTGTAACATAAGGGCGAAGGCCACTGTAACAGCTATTACGAAAGCAGCAAGGATTAGTCCGCGACCGATTCCCTTTGTAGTAAACCCGATGTTTTTAAGAGAGAATTTCCATTTACCTATAAGCAGGCAGGAAAGAAAAAGAAGGGAATATAGTACACCTTTTGTCAGTTGCTGAGATTGGTCCCACCCCAGAATTAAGATAAGTATTGCTGCAACCACACCCACACAAAGCACGGGTAGCAATAACACTTCCAAGAGTAAAATTAAGTTTTTCTGGCTTGCCCCCATTAATTGGTTCACCTATTAAGATAATAATACATGCACTTTTATAGCTGGTGACCTGCCGCCCGGAAATAACAACAGATATAATATCGTAAAAGGAGGGATTAGACAATTATCATCGGGTAGACATCCTGATATTTCTAGCCCTTCTCCCCTTTGATGTCCCAGAGGGCATCCATGTAAGCCTCGAAGGTATGTGTATCAAAGAGGACGAATACCACTTCTTTAATCGAAGATGGTTGCTTAAGGAAGGAAACGACTTCTCGAAGAGCGATTACCGCAGCTTTTGCTACGGGGTAGCCGTAAGCGCCGGTGCTTATGGAGGGAAACGATACGGAGGCAAGGTTATTGGCGGCCGCGAGCTTAAGACTCTCCCGGTAAGCGCTGGCAAGCAGGGAAGGCTCATTTTGACTCCCCCCATGCCAGATGGGACCTACGGTGTGAATGACGTGTTTAGCTTTCATCTTGCCGGCGGTAGTAATTACGGCCTGGCCGGTGGGCAGATGCCCCTGCTTGGCGACGATTTTTATGCATTCCTCCAGTATAGCGGGACCCCCGGCGCGGTGGATAGCCCCGTCGACGCCGCCTCCCCCCATCAAGCTGGAGTTGGCGGCGTTCACAATAGCGTCGGTAACCTGGCGGGTGATGTCTCCCTGGATAATAGAGATTTTTGCCTGATTAACCGTGTGAGTAAGGCTATCTGCCATAGTGCTTACCTCCTTACGCCGATAACTTCCCCGATAAATAGTCGATTGCCCATTGTAACTCCTCTTCGCCGGTTAATTCCAGCTTTTTATCCGGCGTAATGCCCTGGCCTTCGATAAGGCGTCCGTTGGGTGTATACCAGCGGGCGATGGTGACGTTCAAAGCAGATTCGTCTTGCAGGGTGAAAACGACAGTCGCGCTGCCTTTGCCGTAGGTGGTATTGCCGGAAATTACTGCCCGGCCGTAATCCTGCAGAGCGCCGGCCACCACTTCGCTGGCGCTGGCGGTATTTTCATTTACGAGGACGACCATCGGCAGGTTGGTGCGCAACGCTTCTGTATTGACCTCATATTTAATTATATTTCCCTCATTGTCCCTGGTGGTGGCGATGATGCCGGAATCCAGGAAATGACTGGCGACGGCAACCGCCGAGTCGAGCAGACCGCCGCCGTTGTCGCGCAGGTCGAGAATAATCCTTTTAGCGTTATCCTGCTTCAATTTTTGAATCGCCGAGATAAGCTCGGAATCGGTGCGTGCCGTGAACTGGATAATAGTAATACAGGCAATATCCTGCTGTATTTTATAAGCTACGCTGGGCACTTCGACGATAGCCCTGGTTACTTCGATTACCAGCGGCTCCGGCTCGCCGGCGTGCAGAATGAGGAGTTTCACTATAGTGCCTGCGTGCCCTTTTATTTTACTGACGGCTATATCCAGGTTTAAACCGGCGGTCGACTCGCCGTTGATTTCTAGGATGATATCGCCGGGCTGAAGGCCGGCTTTTTCTGCCGGGGAGCCAGGAATAGGCTTAAAAATTGTTATATTCCCGCCTCTAAGGGTGACAAAAGCCCCGATGCCGGCGTACTCTCCCTGGAGGCTTTCGCTGAACTGACGGTATTCTTTATTTGTAAAGTAAGCAGTGTATGGGTCATCCAGCGTGTCGATAATTCCCTCGATGGCGCCGCGGCTCATGTTAACGGAATTGAGCTTGGCTTTGTCGACGTACTTGGAGGAGATTATATCCCAGGCCTGGTTGATGATGTCCGGCCCCGTTGCGCCGACGGGCTTGTAGGTCTGGCCGAAAAAGAAGCCGCCTCCAAAGGCGAGAGCGACAATAATGACTATGAATGAGCTGATGAGAATCTTAGAATAATTAATCATAAAGTATCTCCCTCTGGCATATTTACAGGAATGAGAGCAGTCCAATTAATGATACCACGAAACAAAAAAGAATGACCAAGATACAGAATGCAGCGGCTATGGAAGCGGGCCAAGCAAACCTGTAAGCCGAGTTCTGTGTCCCCGATAAAATCGGGGCGGTGACCATCTATCTAGCCCCGATGTTGCCATCGGGGTCATGCGGCCAACCCGGGGATAGGCCAGGCTCCCTGCATCCCCCTATTTGGCCTTGCTCCGGATGGGGTTTACCCGGCCGGCCGGTTACCCGGCCGCCGGTGAGCTCTTACCTCACCATTTCACCCTTGTCCTTCACAAG
>CAYGVP010000045.1:0-9415 GCA_964353385.1 uncultured Dehalococcoidaceae bacterium | reverse complement strand
GACATGTCGGTAATCTCTAAAATTATGATAACACCGTGAATATATCAAGTCAATTTACACCTGGGGATTTTCAATATCAAGAACGAAGCCTATTTTACCACCGGCAGGCCTTCTGCCACCCATTCTGTAATACCACCATCCATGTGATAGATGTAGTAAAACCCAAGTTCTTCCATAATATCTCTTGCCCCGGCGCTGCGCCGTCCGGTTCGGCAGTAAATGAGATACTTCCTATCTCTATCGAACTTGCTGATTTCTTCCCGGAAATTGGCTGAATTATAGTCGACTAGAACCGCGTTTTCAATATGTCCGTCGTCGTATTCTGCAGGCGTGCGTACGTCGATGATAATGAAATTCGGGTTATCGATATTTTCCTGTATCAAATCAAACGCTTCAACGGCGGAATTGTTAACTATCTGCTGTTGTTGGTTTGAAGTTGGTCCCTCGGTCGATACGCCGGTAGTTTTATCACAACCGCTGATTACTGATATAGAAATAACTAATATAGCCAATATTGGAAACATGGAATTATGTTTCATATTAGGTATATTTCTGACTATAGCGCCACTAACTTGACCGAAAATACATCGGGGATAGCCAGAATCTGCTGCTGGGCTTTCTCCGGCAGCGGTTCGTCCAGGCTAAGTACCAGCAATGCCTGCCCCCTGGGCTTGAGGCGACCCAGGTGCATTGAGCTGATATTTACGTTAGCATCGCCGGTAATTTTACCAACCGCTCCGATAAATCCGGGCCGGTCACGGTGGTCGCTGAATAAGAAGTAGGAGCCGGGTGTCGGCACGATATCCAGCCAGTAGTCGTTAATGCGCACGATATGCAGTTCGTTATGCATGATAGTGCCGGCTACCGTCCAGACCCCCTTAGTCGTGCTTATTTCTACGGTAAGGAGGCTGGCATAGTTAACGCAGGTAGCTTCTTTTTCTTCGATTATCGTCAGGCCGCGCTTGGCGGCAATCACGTTACAGTTGACGATATTGACTCTCTCTTCGCTAACGCCTTCAAGCAGCCCGCCGATAACGGCCGCTTTAAGAGTATTGGTATCATAGTTGGCGATATCGCCGTTGTACTTAACACGAATCGTCTTGGACTGTCCCTCGGCGAGTTTGTAGACTAATTTACATAAAGTAGTTGCTAGCTTCAAGTACGGCGCCAGCGCCGTCAGCGTTTCCGATGGAATATAAGGGACGTTAATGGCTGCTCTGGCAGGCAGACCTTTGAAAATATCGACTATCTGTTCGGCGACATCCCTGGCCGCCAGCACCTGCGCTTCGGTAGTAGAAGCGCCAAGGTGGGGTGTGACGATGATATTTTCTTCGGTAAAAAGGATGCTTTCGGTGCAGGGCTCTTTCTCAAAAACATCTATCGCCGCGCCGGCCGCCTTTTTCTCGTGAATTGCCTTGACCAGCGCCTTTTCATCGATTAAGCCGCCGCGCGCGCAGTTGATAATGCGTACGTTAGGTTTGACCATAGCCAGTTCTTTCGCGCCGATAATTCCCTTGGTCTGTGATGTCAGGGGGATATGCAGCGTAATAAAGTCCGAATCTTTAAGAAGCTGCTTTATATCGACCAGTGTCACTCCGAGTTTTTTAGCATATTCAACGGATACCAGCGGGTCGATGCCGATAAGCCTCATTTCAAACGCCTGCGCGCGCTTGGCAACCTCCGACCCCACATTTCCCAGCCCGATAATGCCCAGGGTTTTACCTCTTAGCTCGGTACCCATGAATTCATCACGCTTCCAGGCGCAGCTTTTCAGCGATGCATTAGCTTGAGGGATATTGCGCGCCAGAGCCAGTATCAGAGCAATAGCATGTTCGGCGGCGGAAACGGTGTTGCCTGTCGGCGCATTAATAACTACAACGCCGCAGCGTGTCGCTGTTTCAACGTCAACATTATCGATGCCAACGCCGGCTCGGGCGATTACCTGGAGATTTTTCCCCGCCTCGATAATGGCTGCGGAAACCTTGGTCTGACTGCGCACAATCAGCGCATCATAGTTGCCGATAATCGCAATAATTTCCTCTGGTTTTAAACTGTCCTTGATATCGACCTGCGCGTTTTCCCGCAGGATTTCAATGCCTTCTTCTGGAATTGGGTCGGTTATTAATACTTTCTTTCGCTTATCCGCCATAGGCTTATCCTTTTTATCACTTATTTTTTAAATCCGGCTAAAGGTAATACTTTTTTTATCGCCGAGAGTATTTCTTTTATATCCTTTTCGTCAATCATGCCGAGATGCCCGATGCGGAATATCTTACCGTCGAGGGTCTGCTGTCCGCCCGCCAGTACTACTTTATATTGTTCCCGCAGTATCTGGCGGAATTTCTTGCCGTCCAGACCTTCCGGTATATTCACGGCCGTAACCGTATTCGAAGCGTGCGCCGGGTCGGCGAACAAGGGGAGTCCCAGATTTTTAATGCCTTCGCGGGTCATTTTACCGATGCGCTCATGTCTGGAAAAGATATTACTAATACCCTCTTTCTGCATCATCTTAAGAGCTACGGTAAATGCGTAAACAATCGGTATTGCCGGTGTCCAGGGATTTTCCTTCTTTTCTTCATAGTTTTTCTTAGCCCTGACAAAATCCCAGTAAAAGTTGGGCATTTTAGCTGTCTCGCGTGCTTTCCAGGCTTCCGGGCTGACACTGACCATCGCCAGGCCGGGCGGGACCATCCAGCCCTTCTGGGAAGCGGTAATAACAACATCACACCCCAACTCGTCGACCGGTAGGTTGATTGAGCCAAGGCTGCTTATTGCATCGACAATTAACAGTTTGCCGGCATCTTTAACCACTTTAGCAATGGCGTTGATATCATTAGTAACGCCGGTGGACGTCTCATTATGCGTAACAAGCACGGCTTTTATGCCGGGGTTGTCTTTAATCATTTTCTTAATAACGTCCGGGTCGGCGGCTTTACCCCATTCTACCTTGAGAGAAATCACATCGGCCCCGAATGTTTTAGCGATGCTGGCAAAGCGGTCGCCGAACACACCGATAGAGACTGATATTACCTTATCGCCGGGTGATAGCGTATTAACAATAGCCGCTTCCAGACCGCCGGTGCCGGAACCGGTCAATAGCAGTACATCATTTTTAGTCTGGAAGACTTTCTTCAGGTTCTCGGTCACTTCAGTAAGCATCTGGTGGAATTCCGGACCGCGGTGGTTGACCATCTGCCAGGCCATGGCTTTAAGGACCTCTGGCGGGCAGGGAGTAGGGCCGGGAACGCGTAACTGTGTCATTTTTTCTCCTTGAGGATATATTATATATTATTAGGTGGTTTTTAAATAGCGCCTTTTACCGACTTTTATAGTGACACCTTTAGGTACTATTTTATTGACATCATCGGACTTCTCACCGTCAATGCTGACGGCGCCCTGTTTAATCAAACGTACAGCCTCGCTGCGGCTGGCAGCCAACCCCGATTGCGCCAGTAGCTGGCTGATGGATATATCTTGTTGAATGTGAAATTCTGAAATATCTTCAGGTGCCTCTTTTTTTTGCACTGTCCTTTCAAAATGTTCTTCGGCTTCTTGAGCATCTTTAGCGCTGTAAAACTGGGTAACCAATTCTTTAGCCAGTCTTTTTTTCAAAGACATGGGATTTACGCCGCTTTCAATCTGTTTCTTAAAGTCCGCCAGCTCTTCAACAGAGACATCCGTTAAAAGCTCGAAGTAATGCAGGAGAATACTATCGGGGATGGACATTGTCTTCCCGTAGATGGTCTCCGGAGGCTCGGAAATGCCTATATAGTTGCCCCGGCTTTTGCTCATCCTGTCAACGCCGTCCGAGCCCACCAGCACCGGGAAGGTTAGGCACACCTGCGGTTTTTGCCCGTAGGCTTCCTGGAGTCGTCGGCAGGCCATTAAGTTAAAAAGCTGCTCGGTAGCGCCAAGCTGAACATCTGCCTGTAAATGTACGGCGTCATATCCCTGCGCTAGCGGGTAGAGGAATTCGCGCAGCCAGATGGGGTCGTTTTTATCCAGTCGTTTTTGAATTCTATCGCGGGCTAAGAACTGCTGCACGGTAAAACAGGAAGCCATGCCTATGACGTCTTGGAACGTTAGTTTACTTAGCCAGTCGTAATTATAGCGGACCGTTGCCTTTTTTCTATCGAGGACTTTAAAAGCCTGCTCGACATATGATTGAGCATTTTTCTTAACCTTTTCCTCTAATGCCATGGTGCGCGCTTCATCGCGGTCGCTAGGGTCGCCGATTAGCGTAGTAAAAGTCCCTATCACAAAGGTCACATCATGCCCGTTATCCTGGAACTGGCGCAATTTACGCATCGTGATGGTATGTCCCAGGTGAAGGTCGGGGGCGGTGACATCATAGCCGCAATAGACACGCAAAGGACGTCCCTCTGCTTTAGCTTCAATCAGCCTTTGCCGCAGCTCTTTGGTCATTTGTTCTTTGATTTGCAGGTCGCCGAACTCGGAGCCTTGCATATAAGTAGCGACCTGTTTATCTATAGCGTCCATGAAAAACTCTCCTATTATTTCACGCTCTCGGCATCGAGGATTTTTTTGCCCTGGCGGATATCCTCGGCGACTTGCCTCTTGAGCTCGTCTATGCTATCGAACTTCTTTTCGCCACGGATACGGGAGATAATATCCAGTTGAAGGTCAGAGCCATATAAATCGCCGTGATAATTCATAAGGTAAGCCTCGACCGTGCGTTTATTGACCCCGAAAGTGGGATTTTTACCGATATTTACCATCGACGGGTAGACGTTGCCGTTAATGTAAGCCCGGCCGGCATATACGCCATCTGGGGGCAGCACGTGTTCCGAGGCTATTTCCAGGTTGGCGGTAGGAAATCCCAGACTTACGCCGCGTCCGTATCCGGTTACTACCTTGCCCGTGAGGTTGAAAGGCCGCCCCGTCAATTCGCGCACTTTGAGCATATCGCCGGCAGCCAGCGCTTTCCTGATAGTCGTGCTGCTTACTGTTTCTCCGTTTATCGCTAGCGGGGGTACGACGATGACATCAAAGCTCATGCTCCGCCCAAGTTTTTTAAGATTATCCGTATTTCCTTCACGCTCTTTACCAAGGGCGAAATCCTCGCCGACGACCAGTCCGCACATATTGAGATACTTTTGCAGGAGAGTAACAAACCGGCGGGCGCTAAGTTGCGCCAGTTCGGGAGTAAAAGATAAAGGAATTATCATTGATACCCCTTCTTGTTTGAGGAGGTCAAGTCTTTCCTCAATATCCGTCAGGAAAGGGAGTTTATTATGGTGGGATAACAGCTTTTCCGGATTATGGCGGAATGTAACCACGCCGGAAATCATTTTCCTTTTTTTAGCCTGATTTAGTAACTCGGATATCAAACGTTGATGACCCAGGTGGACTCCATCAAAGACGCCAATAGTAAGAACTGACTCTTTGTTGGAGGAAAACCTGGCCAACTCTTCCTCAACCAGCACGCCTTCTACTCCTGAAGCTGGCACTAATTCACGGACGGGGTTATAAAAAGAACCCGCAGAAATATACCAGCTAATTACTTCAATGTTATCATATGCCCAGATAGGCGTCAAACGTAAAAATGAATGGGAGAAAGGCGTGGGGATTACGGCTAAAGGCATCGGTCAGGCGAAGCGATAAGAGACCAGGCCGGCCGGCGCTTTAGGATAGAAGTAAGTCGATTTGCGGGGCATGCGGTCGCCGCTGTCGGCGATGGCTTTAATTGCTTCGGGTTTTAAGGGATTGACAATGATACTCAGCTGGTATTCCTTTTCCAGCACCTTTCTTACAGCTGTTTCAGCGTCGTAGTTATAATCCAAAAAAGCCCCCGCTTTATCATGGGACAAGCCCAGGAGTTCCTCAAGTATGATATGGTCGACAATGCTCACATCGAGCTTTTGATAATATTCCGAGTGGAAAGCGGGGAACATCGGTCGAATTGCCCCAAAATCGCGGACGGAAATGACCTGCATTTTCCCTTGTTTGAGTCCGCATAAAAGTAGCTTTGTTTCATTTTTATTTTTTGAAAGTAGAGTGTTTATCTGCGACCTAATATTTGTTTTACTTATCGCATAGTCTTCGACATTAAAGAAAACATTCAGCCTCGCCAATAAGCCGTCCAGCGCTGATTGTTCCATGCCTCTAAGCAGACGGTGCGCCGGTAAAATGACAAGCCCGGGGTCGGTGATATCAACCAGCGTCATCATAACGAAGTCAAAAGGCGCTTCTTTCATTTTTGGAATAGAGCTGCTGTACCTTTCCCGCTGATATATCAAAGCGCTTTCATAGCGGTGATGTCCGTCGGCAATATAGAGAGGCTGGCCTGACAGACAACCTCTTACCCTTTCGATTATTTTTTCGCTGGTGATAGCCCACATCCTGTGGCTTTCGCCGTCCGTGTTAGAAACGTGCAGAGTGGGTTTCTGATGCCTCTGTTCCTTTAGTATTGAGGCTATTTCTTTGTCCTTGTCCTCGTAAAGTGACATGACAGGGCTGGTATTAGCCTGAAGCGCCCACAGCATGTTTAGCCGGTCGCTCTTAGCCCTGGGAAGAGTCCCTTCATGCGGGCGGATAACCATCTTGCTCCAGTCTTCCAGCTTCACCAGGCAAATGATACTGCTGCGATGGAGCGTCTTGCCTTGATATATGAAAGTATGTTCGTCTATATAAAGCGATGGTCTCTCATCGATGATAAGGATTTTCTGGTTCAGCCAGTCTTTAATGGTGGCTGCAGCGCGCTTGTATTTATTGAATGTATCCTTGTCCTGCGGCAGCTCACGACCGTACTCGATGCGAACGAAATTATAATCGCTGCGCTGATAAAGGTCCTGCTGCATCTGCGGAGAAATAATATCGTAAGGGGGACAGATGACCTTCCCCAGGTCTTTCACCAGCGAAGGATTGTAATGTACGCCTTGAAACGGGCGAATATCCGCCAATTAATTCTCCTTTATATATGTTTGTTTAATCAAGTTTAACGTAAAGCGGGAAATAGGTGCAAGTTATGTTATTGGCTGTACTATTTGGTAGTGAACCTGTTTTACATAGATAAGCCCTTTCGTAACTAACCTACCTCCACCGAACGGGGCGTCTAAGAGGGGTGCAGACCCCTCTTCAAAATATTCCCCCTCTCCAAACAAACTAACCTGTGCATATCTTAAATCTGGAGTTTGGAGAGGGGGTCGGGGGTGAGGATTTTAGATGGACAACCAAAACAAAACTGAACCTTATTGGCTCAAAACTCAAAGAGCAAAACCATAACTTAAGAGTATAAGATAAAAAGATTTGATTTTTTGACTTTTGATTTATACATGCATAGGAAAGTTATTTTAGCTATAATAGTATTCTGGAGAGTGATGCCTTGTTAATCCGTAAACTCACCGTAGGTCCTTACGCCAGCAACTGCTATATCGTCGGCGATGAAGCGACCAAAGAAGGCATGATAATCGACCCCGGCGCTAATGCCAGGGAAATATTAAATACGGTCGAGAAGCTGGGACTGAAGATAAAGCTTATCGTCTTGACCCACCGCCACCCCGACCATGTAGGTGCGGCGGCGCAGGTAATGCAGGCTGCTAAAGCCACACTGGCTGCCCACGCGGAGTGTGCTAAATACCTGCCCCAATCCCCGAGTTATATGTATGAATCTCCCTTTGAGGGCGCCCCGAAACCGAAGCTTATTCTTAAAGAAAACGACATTATAACCATCGGCGACCTGCATTTCAAAATACTTGAAACTCCCGGTCATACGCCCTGTGGCATCAGCATTGCAGGGGAGGGGCATGTCTTTACCGGGGATACGCTTTTCAACTACGGCATCGGTAGGTATGACCTGATTGACGGAGACTATAATGCCCTCATCAATGGCATCAAGACCAAGCTGCTAACCCTGCCGCCGGAGACTATCGTCCACCCCGGACATGGGCCCGATTCAACAATAGCCACGGAAATAAGGGCGAATACGTTTTTAAGGTAGCTGCTATCTGTCATTACGAGCGATAGCGTGGCAATCTCTATTTCTGACTTAATCCACCAACTTATAAAGGAGATTAAAAGATGGCTTTAACAGATACACAAATTAGGCAAAACCTTGTCAAGGCACTACAACTAATTGAAAAGGACATCGAAGATTTTGAACTTCCTTTATCTCAATATGGTTGTCAAAGTCGTGAATATTTTGCCAGAAAGGGAACTTTTGGTAAAAAGAGTGGTCATGAAAGGCATTGGGTTGCTTCAATTGTAATATCAGATGATAAAACTGACATAGATAAGATTTATCAATTCGTATGTGGTGAGACCAAGTAGAGGGTAAGGTATGTTAAGCGTAGCGTAACCTCCCAAACCACACCGACGGAAGTCGGTGTCCAGTTAAAATGGCTTAGCGCCATTTGCAAAATAGACAGACCAATGCCGTTTCACTGGATTCCGTTTTTCAACGGAATGGTTGGAAGTAAATAGTGACAAAATACCCTTTACATTCTCTTATAACACCTTTAAACTGTTGATAGTAACTTGCATTGTTTTCCGTTGTACCTTAACAACAATCTGTCGTCTCCCTCTCTGTCAACGGAGAGGGAGACGACAGTAGGAAAGGTCGGAAATTGAGCTAGCTTAACATAAAACAATTCAAAACAACTCAGCTACAACTTGAAGCTAAAGACATAAGAAAAAAAATTTAAAAAAAGCAAAACAATTCGGAAGATGGAATTTTAAAAAAAGGGGCGGGTTTTGCGCCCGCCCCCATTTTTGACTTTTAAGTTATGGTTTTGAGATTTGACCTTTGATTTTTAAGTTCCCCTTCTACACAAACAGCGGGCACATCACCAGCGTGATAGTCGCCAGAAGCTTTACCAGGACATGCAGCGAGGGCCCGGCAGTATCCTTGAGCGGGTCGCCCAGCGTGTCGCCGACAACGGCAGCCTGATGGGCGAATGACTTCTTGCCTAGAACGTTACCATTCTCGTCCTTAAGCTGCCCGTCCTCAATCATTTTCTTGGCATTATCCCAGGCGCCGCCGCCGTTATTCATAAACGACGCCATCATGATGCCGCCGATTGTGCCTACCATCAGCAGCGCGGCAACAACCATTGCAGCATCGATATTCAACGAGCTAAAGGCAGGGATTTTACCGAGGTATTTAAAACCCACCCCGATAACCACTGGCCCAAGTATCGGTAACAGTCCGGGAGCTATCATTTCTCTTAAGCCGGCGCGCGTGGTGATGTCTACCGCCTTGGCGTAGTCCGGCACATGCGGGTGTGCGGGGTCTTTAGGATTAAGTATCTCCGGATCGGCGCGGAACTGGCGGCGTACTTCCTCGATGATTTTCGAGGCTGTCTTGCCGACTGCTTTAATGGCCCAGGCGCTAAACAGGTAGACAATCATCGCGGCCAGCAAAGCGCCTACGAATACCTCTATCTTGGAGAGGTCT
>CAYGVP010000044.1:0-9644 GCA_964353385.1 uncultured Dehalococcoidaceae bacterium | reverse complement strand
TTCGACCCTGCTATAGCGGATTTCAGGTACAGGGCACCGCTGGCTCCCCGTCTAGCACGACCTCAATAAAAGGGTAAAGGGTGAGAGATGGTTTGTCAAGGGAGGGAAAGGGATGGTAGTGTATCAATTTGAAATTAACAATTGCTAAGTATATACTAAGACAAACATACATACGATTTATGATGAAAAACACTAACCAAGAATTAAACACTATCATCACAAAATATAGGCAATCCTTTTCTAACAAAGTCTATAGTTCTGAAAATGATACCCATGACATTTTAATGGATGTATTCAGGATAACACCTGATTTAAAGAGAGAAAACCGCCAATATTGGGGTCGTGAACTTGGAATGTGCTGGCAATTGCTAGTATCAAAAGTGGCAGAAATTAATTGTGCTAATTATAAACCTGCGTTCAAAATAGGTGATGATGAACCGATAGACTTATGTATTGGAAAAGACGCAATAGACACAAAATATAGAATCGGGTCTGGAGATTCGGGTACACTCAAAAAATTCAAAAGTTATGGTGAACTACTCAGGAACGAGGGCTATAATCCGGTTATATTAATTCTCAGAGAAGATAATCTCGGTGCTGCTATTACTGCCTTAAAGAGCGGGGGTTGGAATCTATTCGTAGGTAAAAATTGTTTTGATTACATAACACACAAAACAGGTTTTGACTTAGAGAATTATTTGGTAGATATAAAAAACAAATTTAACATCAATCGTTCACAATAAAGCTAGCCTATGTTCCGCCTCGAAGTTTTTAATTCTCTCTTGTGCTATTTGGTAATATTGGGGGACAATCTCAAATCCAAGATATGTTAAGCCCAAGTCAAGAGTTGCTATTGCGGTAGTTCCAGAACCCATAAATGGGTCTAAAATGATTCTGTCTTTCTCAATTGGCACGGTCAATTCAATCAGTTGTTTAATTAATGCTACTGGTTTAACGGTACAATGTATATTGTACTGTTGCTTTTCTTCTTGGTGAATATTCTCAATGATGTTGGACTTGAACCCTCCTTTCCCATTCCTCGTGCGTAACACGCCAACCCCCCATTTAATTACAGTGTTGGGGTAATTTATTTCTAATGGTTTTTGCAGTAATGCTATTGCTTCCCACTCATTTCTTAAACAGCTATGCCAACCTACCCACTTCGTAGCATCTTGGTAGCCGTCCCTTTCCAGTTTTTTAGACAAATTTATTCCTTTTGGTATCCCACTACCCCTACGCCATACTAAAATGTCCCTAGCGTAAAACCCGACTTCTTCGAGCGCAACTTGAACATGTGCTACAGTTCGTGTGCTATTAAACACTAAAATAAATGCTCCTGGTTTTAAAACACGAAATACTCCCTCTCCCCATTTCTTAATCCAATTTCGATAATCATTAATATTATCAGAGTTTCTCTCATACCAACGCTGATTGCGTACCCCTCCGGCAAGACCACTGCCATAGGGAATATTTTTGATTAAAGTTTTGGAATTTTGTATTCTGTTAAGACGTCTTTCAATTTCGTTTGCATCCCATTTGTGTCCTATAAATTCATAGTTGTATGGTGGGTCAGTAATGCAAACATCAACGGAATTTACTAGGATATTGCGTAGACCGTTTATACAATCATCATTGTAAAGTATACTTTTCATATTTACCTCTAATCTTGCTAAGTTTAGCATATACTAAAAGACGAAATCTCTCAATTACCCAACTTAACAATTTCTTCAATAGTCCAGATATGATTAGTTAATCCGGTAGTCCTGCCTACACTACCTTAAAAGTGACAAATGTTGGTTGCTAATTACTTGTTTTTAGCTTTATACTTAACCGCAGGCTTTTAAAAACAGGGGAAATTAAGTTAACTTAATATATAAAAATTCAAAACAATTAAAAACAATTCAGCTATAGTTTGAAGCTAAAGACACCAGAAAAAAATATTTAAAAAACCCAAAACAATTCTTACTTCCCCTGCTCCAGCCTTGTCACCAAACTTATCGGAAGTCCCGCCTGCATCATCTTGTCCTGCGTGGCGCGGATATCATAAGGGATACGGTAGACGCGGAAGATACTGCCCTCGCTATCGTAGATGGCGTAGCTGGCGCGCGGGTCGCCGTCGCGGGGCTGGCCCACCGCCCCCGGATTGATTATCATGCGCTGTTTACCAAGGACGAGTCCAATGCCGGACGAGAGCGATATAGAGCCAATCTTGTTTTCTTCCTGCTTAAACGCCAGCGGCGCGTGGGTATGCCCCACCAGGCAATAACGCGTCTCGAAAGACGCAAAGTTCCTCTCGGCGATACTGTTGGAAATGACATATTCCATGATTGGAGAGGAAGGGCTGCCGTGCACCAGCAGAAAATCGCCTCTTGTAACGGTTTTCGGCAGGTCTTCGAGGTAGCGCAGGTCAACCGGATTTAGTTTCTCCGCCGTCCAGCTGCAGACTTCGGCGGCAGCGGGATTGAAAAAAGACAGCTCTAATTTGCCTACGGCACCGAGGTCGTGGTTGCCGGCAACGCAAACGGGATTCAACTTACGCAGGAGTTTAATGCACTCGGCAGGCTCTGGGCCGTAGCCGACGATATCCCCCAAGCACCAGATTTCATCCACCTCACCCTTCCCCTCAATATCCGCCAGCACAGCCGTTAAAGCCGCCAGATTAGCATGTATATCCGCCAGAATAGCGCAACGCATTTGGGAATAATATAGCAGGTTTTGGTGGGAAAGGAAAGGGGGAAATCACAATAACCAAGATGCAATAACCAAACAATAACCAATAACCAAATTCAAACAGTCAAACGTTTGGCCATTGGTGATTGAATATTGAAATTTGTTTAGTGCTTGTATCTTGTAATTTGGTTATTATTAGCGTTTATCAGTCATCAAATGTGTTATAATTTTAGCCATGAAAGTCTCGAAGCTGGGCGAGTTCAAGCTGATAGACCTGTTAAACAATATGATTATGGACGCTAAAATAAATACAGCGTCGCCCGACCTTATTCTCGGCATCGGCGACGATGCCGCCGCCTGGAAAGGCACGGAACAAATTCAACTCGCCACGGTGGATACCATGATACAGGATATCCACTTCACGCTGGAAACGACTAGCTGGGAAGAACTCGGCTGGAAATCTTTAGCGATAAATATCAGCGATATCGCCGCCATGGGGGGATTGCCGCATTACGCGCTGGTAGCCCTGGCGCTGCCGGATGACACGGAAGTGGAAGACGTCGCCAGTCTTTACCGGGGGATGATTGAAATCGCCCGCCGGTATAAAGTCGCCATCGCCGGCGGGAATATCAGCCGGGCGCCGCAGGTATCGCTAACCATCACGGCGCTGGGGAGCAGTCCGGATAACAAAATACTCCAGCGCTCCACGGCTAAAGACGGAGATACTATCGCCTTGACCGGTTATGCGGGCAGCGCCGCCGCCGGACTGGAGATGCTCAAGAAAGGGCTCAAGTTCCGGGCAAAGATAAACGGATATTTAAGAAGCGCCTTCCTCCATCCCGTGCCGCGTGTTGAGGAAGGGAGGCTGCTGGTCAAGCACGGCATAACCACTGCTATCGATACCAGCGACGGGCTGCTGGCCGACCTGCGTCACATCTGCGAAGCCAGCGGGGTGAGCGCCAAAGTTATCACCGACCTGATGCCGATAAATGACATGGTTAAAGCCAGCTTTAGAGAGAAATCGCTGGAAATGGCGCTGGGGGGCGGGGAGGACTATGAACTGCTATTTACCGGCGATGCCCGGACTATCGCCGGACTTAGGCAAAACATAAAATGTCCGGTAACGGTCATCGGCGAGATTACCAGAGGCGAACCCGGTAAAATAGAGCTTTTCGATGCCGACGGAAAAACTGTTAAAGCCAGCCGTACAGGCTGGACGCATTTTTAACCGACTGGAGACGCAATCATGGCTACGATGCCAAAGGTGATACTGAATACCGACCTTAATGAAGGATTTTGTTTCGGGTGCGGGCAAAATAATCCTATCGGGATGAAACTGCACTTCACCAGAGACGGCGATATTATACGCACCGAATTTACGCCGGATAAGATGCACCAGGGATGGCCGGGTCTATTGCATGGGGGCATCCTGGCCTGCCTGCTCGACGAAGTTATGAGCAATGTTGCTTACGCCACGGGAAACACCTGCGTGACCGCCAACATCGAAATCAGACAGCGTCAGCCGGTTAAGGTCGAAATACCGCTCGTCATCACCGCCTGGATAACGCGGCACAGGAAAAAGCTCATCGAGACTGCCGGAAAAGTAACTTTAAAAGACGGCACGGTCATCGCCGAAAGCACCGCCAAGCAGTTTATCGCGGAAAACCGGGCGGGGCAGGGAGATAAAGTAAAGGAGACCCGCAGCCATGTCTGAAACACGTCTTAAAGCCGTACTCTGGGATATGGACGGCATCATCGCCGATACGGCGGACTTTCATTACAGCGCCTGGCGGGATGTCTTTAAGGAGCGCGGGGTGGAGTTCACTAAAGCGGACTTCATGCGGCACTTCGGGCAGAGACACGATACAATTATAATATTCGCTCTCGGCGATAAATTTTCACAGGAAGATATAGAGGCTATCACCAATAAAAAACAGAGCCTTTATCGTCAGCGCGTCGCTAAAAATATCGTTCCGCTTCCCGGCGCCGTTGAACTAATAAAACTTCTCAACCGGCGCGGCATCAAAACCGCTATCGCTTCATCGGCGGTGGCGCAAAACATCCAGGTTATTCTCAAGGGGTTGGGCATCGAGGATTGTTTTCAAGCAATTGCTTTCGGCACCGAGGTGGCCGAGGGCAAGCCCAGTCCAGAGATATTCCAGCTGGCGGCTAAAAAATTGGGCGTAAAGCCGGAAAATTGCGTCGTCATCGAGGACGCCATCGCCGGGGTGACCGCCGCCAAGCGCGCTGGCATGAAATGCGTGGCGGTGACCAACAGCCACCCCCGGCAAAGCCTTAAAAACGCCGACATGGTCGTGGACACATTAGAAAAAGTAGATATTTCTGTCTTGTCCGGGCTTTTCAAATAGTGCGATATTATTAATGATTTAAAGGAGCAGCTAATGGAAAGGTCTCTGGTTCTGGTCAAACCCGATGCCATGAAAAGAGGGCTGGCCGGCGTTATCATCGGGCGGCTGCAGGGGGCGGGGCTAAAGCTGGCCGCGCTTAAAATGCTGCACATGGATAAAGCCCTGGCGGAAAGGCATTATGCCGTACATAAGGGAAAACCCTTCTTTAAAGACTTGGTGGAGTATATAACGTCAACACCGATTGTAGCGGCCGTCTTTGAAGGTGATGGAGCCATAGAGCAAATCAGGACACTCATAGGAGCCACCGACCCCGCTAAAGCCCAAGCGGGAACGATACGGAAGGATTACGGGCTATCTTTACAGGAGAACACCATCCACGGCTCGGACTCTCCAGAAAACGCGGAGATAGAGATAGGAAATATCTTTAAGAAAAGCGAAATTTACAGGTAAACCTGTTACTGAATCCTTAGAACAGTCTTGGCTTCCTGCCAGAGTTCATCGAGGCTATAGTATTCGCGCTCTGCTGCGCCGAAAATGTGGACGATAACATCGCTATAATCTAAGAGCAGCCAGCCGGAGTCGGTGCCTCCCTCGCGGTGATGAGGCAGCACTCCTTCTTTTTTTAGAGCTTTTTCAATCTCCTCACTGATAGTGCGTATCTGCCGTCCACTTTCGCCGGCGCAGATGACAAAATAGTCCGTGAAACTGCATAAATCACGTACATCCAGCAAGACGATATTATTTGCCTGCTTTTCGCTGGCGACTTCTACAGCTTTACGGGCTAGTGTTAATGCTTCCAGGTAAAATTCCTCCTGATTTGTTCTTAAATTATAGCACAAGCGATAAGGACATGGGTATATTTTGTCCTCTGAAAAAAGGCTGTTATAATAATAGCAGATATGAATAAAATCAATTACAATCAGAAAATACCATAAGAAAGGGCTTCAAGTTTTATGGCCAAGACAACCGAAATAAAAGATGGCATATGCTACATGTGCACCATGACCTGCCCGATGAAAATCCACGTCCGCGACGGCAAAGTAATCAAAATAGATACTGCAAACCCGAGTGTAAGCCACTGCCCCCGCTGGAAAGCCCAGATAGACTTTATCTACCACCCCGACCGCCTTCTTTACCCCTTAAAGCATGACAGGAAGCGCAGCAATAGCCCCTGGCAGCGCATTTCCTGGGATGAAGCGCTGGATGCCGTCGCAGATGGTCTTCAGTCGGTCAAGGATAAATACGGGCCGGAGTCGGTTGTCTTCTGGATTGCCTACACTAAAGAGCCCCGCCCCTATTTTCACCGCCTGACCCACGCTTTCGGTTCGCCCAACTACTGCACGGAAAGCAGCAACTGCTTTTCCGGCACCTGGATAGCCGCCAACCTGACCTACGGTTCGGAATATTCCTACATGACAGGCACCAGCTACGGCGTCGACCCTGAAACCAGATGCAAACTTATCTGGGGTTCGGCAGTAATATGTAACGCAACCGCCTGGCAGGTCAATCTTAAAGCTAAAGAAAAGGGCATTAAACTCATCGTCGTCGACCCGCGTCGCACGCAAATCGCCGTTAAAGCCGATATACATCTCCAATTACGCCCCGGTACCGACGGCGCCCTGGCGCTGGCCATGATGAACGTAATCATCAATGAAAACCTTTACGATAAAGACTTCATTAGCAAATGGACAGTCGGCTTTGAGGACCTGAAAAAACTGGTTAAAGAATACACCCCGGAACGCGTGGAACAAATCACGCGTGTGCCGGCAGCAAAAATAAGGGAAGCCGCTTTACTCTACGCCCGCAACAAGCCAGCCAGGCTGCACTTGAGCGCCAACAGCACCACCCACCACACCAACGGCGTGCAGAACCATCGCGCCGTTATCCTGCTGGCGGCACTGACGGGCAATATCGGCATCCCCGGCGGCAATACGCTGGGACCATTATCTAACTTAAAAACCAATGACATAACCCTTCCTGAAAGAGTCGCCAATATGCCCCCCGGCGTGGGCTCGACCCGCTTTCCGATATGGACGAAACGATATCGTGAAATGCAGTCGAACGCCATCGCCGACCAGATAGAAAGCAGCAAGCCCTACCCCATCAAAGCCCTTTTTTCTTCGGGACTCGATATCCAGTTTTTCGCGAACTCCAAGCGGATGGTAGAAGATTTAAGCAAGCTGGACTTCATCGCCGTAACGGAATATTTCCATACGCCCGGCACACAGCTAGCGGATATTGTTCTGCCTATCGCGTCATGGCTGGAGAGGCCTATTCTCCTGAACGATTTTGGCGGTTATGTAAAGCTAATACAGCCCGCCATTAGCCCCCTTGGCGAGTGCCGCACAGAATGGGATATCTACGCCGGTCTGGCAGAACGACTGGGCTTTAGCGATTTGTTCTGGAACGGCAGCTTTGAAAAGTGCATCGATTATATCCTGGAACCCATGAAAATCACATTCCATGACCTTAATCTGCATCCCGAAGGGATAAAATTAACGCTGCAGCCAAGGCAAGCGAAGCATTATGAAAAGACGGGATTTCACACGCCTTCAGGAAAAGTCGAGATAGCTTCCGCCACCCTCGCCGAGCATGGGCTGGACCCCCTCCCCGTTTATAAAGAACCCCCAGAAAGCCCTTTATCTCAACCCGAACTGGCAAAAACCTATCCTCTGGTCATGACCTCCGGCGCCAGGGTCATGGCTTATACTCACTCACAGTTCCGCAATATACCGCGCCTCCGCAAAATAATGCCGGAACCGCTGGTGGATATCAACCCTACCGATGCTGCCCAGCGCGATATAAAAACCGGCGACACGGTGATTATCAATACACTGCGCGGCAGCATCAAAATGAAAGCCAATGTGACTGATACGATTCTTCCCGGCGTTGTTTCTTTACCTCATCATTGGCCCGGCGAAGCCAATGTCAACGAGCTGGTTGATGATAAAACCCTCGACCCGATTTCCGGCTTTATCCCCTGCAAATCACAGCTTTGCCAGGTCACCAAATACAGGAAATAAGCCAGACCTCTATCCGGCAAATCACTGGAAATTTGATAACAATATTAGAGAATCAGGTTTCATCTAACCCGATAGGGATTTTCTTTAGAAAATATTTACAAAATCTTTATGAATCTTTATATTCTTTTAGGCTATTCTTCATAACAAAAATGTAAACTGAGTATAGGTAAAAACCACCAAGACATATAAGGGTTAACCCTTATTTATAGAAAAACGCAAGCTGGGGAACAATGCGAAGATTAACAACGCATTTAAATAAACGTTTTCTTAGACTGTTGCCAGCAGTCCTGATAATCACTCTGATATTAAGTATTATCGGACCGAATATCGCTTCAGCAGACCCCGCTTGGTATGATTTAAGCTGGCAACACTACAAGAAAATCACCTTCTACGCTGCTAATGTCACGGCTACTTTGACCGATTTCCCCGTACTTGTCAATCTGGCTTCCGATACCGACCTTGCCGCCGATGCCCAGGATGACGGCGACGATATCCTTTTCATCGCCGCCGATAACGTCACCAAACTTGCACATGAAATTGAAAGCTTTAATGGGACAACAGGTAAGCTGGTTGCCTGGGTAAAGATTCCCACCCTTTCTTCAGTTACCAATACCGATATCTATATGTACTATGGCAATGCCGGTGCTGCTAACCAGCAGGATGTCACTGGTGTCTGGGACGGAAATTTTAAAATGGTGCAACACCTGGAAGAAACTGCCGGCGGTCCTAGTGCAATCACCGATTCCACAGTAAATAATAACGACGGCACCGACCAAAATTCCCCGGCTTTCAGCGCTAGCGGGCAAATGGATGGAGCTATAACATTCACCGGCACCAGCAATCATTATATTAATTGCGGTAACGCCGCTTCGCTGAATATCACAGAAAATTTAACGCTCGAGGCATGGATTTACCCCACCGCAAGCCAGAATAATAAAGGTATCGTTGCTAAAGCTCAAACAGGGAACCTGCAATACATGCTGTATCTAGGCGCAGGGAGCGCTCCAACATTTGGAATTAACGATGGGGTCTTCTGGTATACCGCATCCGGGAGCGCTCCTACACTCAATGCATGGAATCATATCGTCGGTGTGTACGATGGCACTAACGTTAACGTATACGTTAACAAGACATTAACGGTAGGCTCTGGTTATAGTGGTTCTTTCCAGAGTACCACTTCTGTGGTTTCAATTGCTAACTACGGCGGCCTTACTACCACAAACGCTTTTACAGGCCGCATCGACGAAGTCCGCATCTCAAACAACGCCCGTAGTGCTGATTGGGTTTACACCAGCTACAATAACCAGGCAAATCCTGCGGGTTTTTCTTTACTGGGACCGGAGCAGAACGCACCCACAACTGCCACGGTTACCACCAACGCCGCTACCTCGGTTGAAGAGCAAATAGCCACCCTTAACGGTTTTCTTAACTCCGACGGCGGCGCAACCTGCAACTATAGCTTTGAATGGGGCACGGCTCCCGGCGTGTATACCGCTAATATTTCCTGGACGGGGAGCATTAGCACCGGGGCGTCTTTCAGTATCCCCCTCGTCGGGCTTACCAAGGGGCAACGGTATTATTA
>CAYGVP010000043.1:0-9672 GCA_964353385.1 uncultured Dehalococcoidaceae bacterium | reverse complement strand
GCCCGGCGCCGCCGACGTACCAGTTCTTGGTGCCGAACACCGCCCCGAAGACCCCGAAGCCCAGGGGTAAATCAGGCCCGCTACCCGCCGACGGCGTGCCGCCATGGAGAAGTTTATTGGGATTTTCGGCGCGGATTTTCTTGAGTCGCTTGGCTATCTCATCGAGGGCTTCATCCCAGGAAATCCTCTCCCACTTGGGGTCCTCGAAAAGACCTTTCTTGGGATTAGTCCGGCGCATGGGGTAGTTGAAGCGGTTGGGGTCGTAAAGCGCCTGTATCATGGCTTCGCCCTTGGCGCAGAGACCGCCGCGGGCACCGAAGTCGTTATCCGGCTCGCCCTCAATCTTGACGAGCACTCCGTTTACCCGGTGCGCCCGGATGGTGCAGGTGCCGTAGCATCCGCCGCACGTGCTCTTTACCCAGACATCTTCCCAGATTTCCGGGTTACCTTTTACCGACATGCCTCTTACCGGTTTGGTCTTTGCCGGCTGGTCTTTTCCTTTTGTAACCATTTGGTCCACCTCCTTAGTTGTATTTGTGTGGTTATTTTATGTTCCGGTATCACAAAGTTTCTTCAATAAAGCGTACCGCTCATCGACCTGTTTTTGCAGTTCCGCCAGACCGTCTTCTTTAAGATGGGAAAATTTCCGCATCAGCTTTGTAAAATCTGTAACCGGCTTGGGGCTGGCTACCTCGACGGTAATCCTAGGCTTGCCGTCTTCCGCCTCCCAGAGCGGAAAGTAGTTTGTCCTTACCGCGGTGCGGCAGACCTCGATGACCATGTTGGAGTCGATACGCCAGCCCACCGGGCACGGCGAAAATACATGTAGATACACAAATCCCTCTTTCGATTTCTCTTTAGCCTTCTGGAGCTTTTTAATATAGTCCTCCATGTGGCTTACAGTAGCCGTAGCCATATACTTGGGCTTGTGCATCAGCATTATCATCGTCATGTTCTTGGAAGCGGTCGGCTTGCCATGCCCCACCTTTCCCACCGGCGTTGTGGTGGTGGCGGCGCCTTTCTGCGTGGAACTGCTCCGCTGGTTGCCGGTGTTCATATATCCCTCGTTATCGTAAGCCAGGTAAATAATGTGCTCGCCCCTTTCGGCAGCGCCGCTTAGCGTTTGAAAGCCAATATCCGTGGCGCAGCCGTCGCCCGTAAAGCAGACTACGGTGGCATCTTGCCCCGTCCGGCGGAAATACCGCGAAAGTCCGGTGCCGCTGGAAGCAACACCCGTCATCACGCAGGCAAGATACGAAAGCTTATGCCAGGCGCCGATATTCTGTCCGTGAAGTGCCGGCGCCGAGCAGCCCGGCGTGCCGACAAACACCATATTTTTACCCATTACCTTGGGTACAGTTCTGGCAATTAATTCCAGCGGGCAGCCGGCGCACCAGGTCACCCCTCCGGAAAATTGGTCTTCCACGCAGAAATAGTCAAATATTCTGTTTCTTTTCTTTGTTGCTTCTGCCATCTTCTTTACCTCATTACTCCATCGGAATCCAGGTTACATCCTGGTAAGCCTTGCCTTTGGCCGCGGCGCTCACTTCATCGACCACTCTGCCGATATGCGGGACAGTGATATCCAGGTTCGCCAGTCCATCGATATAGCTTAAGATGGGCATCGACCCGATAGACGCTGTAATTGCCTTAAGCTCCATGCACATAGGCCCGTATTTCCACCCGAAACAAAGGCTGCGGTCGATAACGCCCACCGCCTTCTTCCCTTTCAACGCCTGTATCAAACGCTCCTCGGGGAAGGGACGGAAAATCCTTAGCTTTACGAGCCCCACCTTTATCCCTTCCTCCCGCTTGGCGTCAACTACCGTTTTTACCGTTCCGGCGGCACTGCCGGATGCTACGACGACGATATCGGCATCCTTCATGCGGTATTCCTCTATCTGCCCGCCGTAGCTCCGCCCGAAGTATTCCCCGAACTCTTTATCGATATCATCAACCTTCTTCTTAGCTCTCTCTAAAGCCGTCCAGTGCTTGTAGCGGGCTTCCACATACCCCATCTCTATCCCGTGCGTGCCGCAGCCGGTGGAAGCGCCGGGTATTAATCGCGGTCTCTGGGGCTGCTTCTTCAACGGAGCCAGGAACGCGTCCACATCAGCCTGGTCCGGCATCTCTACCGCCTCGGAAAGGTAGGATAGATAGTATCCATCGTAATTCACCATTATCGGCAGCTGGATATCGAAGTCCTCGGCAAGTCTATATGACATGATAATCTGGTCGACGATTTCCTGGTTATTCTCCACGATTATCTGCATCCAGCCGGCATCGCGGGTAGAAATCATATCCTGCTGGCCGGAAGAAACGGAATGTATGCCCGGCGTCTCCCGGTTCACATTAACCATCACTATCGGCACCCTGTACCCGGATGCCTGCATCATGGCATCGTACATATACACCAAGCCGTAAGAGGATGTGGCCGTAAAAGTCCGCGCGCCTGCCACGCTGGCGGCTAAGACCACGTTCATCGCCGAGTTTTCGCCTTCTACCTCGACTATTTCGGCATCCAGCTGCCCGTCCGCCACGAATCCTGAAAGTGATTCCGCTACTTCGCTCTGCGGGGTAATCGGGTAGCACGCAACTACCTCCGGACGGCATAATTTCGCCGCGTTAGCCGCCACGACATTGCCCGTCATCACGCTTACTTTGCCCTTTTTAGCCTTCATTGATAAACTCTCCTTCCGGCTTCATGACGTATGCCTGCTTGGGGCATTCGTGTGCACAGATGCCGCAGCCCTTGCAGAAAGCCAGATTAGCTTCATAATGGTCGCCCATATCTTTCATGCACTGCGGGGGACAATATATGGCGCAGAGCCCGCAATAGTTGCATTTAGATTTATCCAGCACCGGCCTCTCCGTGCGCCAGCTGCCGGTATCCAGCACCAGCATCTTCTGATTGGCGTCCGACCACGGGCTTTCCGTCTTAAATATCATTTTGTGCTTGATTACCATTTGATTACCTCCACTTCACGGTATCCCCTCTCGGCGCTTTTCTGGTTTCTCTGGAGGATATCCCCGCTAAGATAGTCCGGCAGGACTGCCAGTAGCGACTCCAGTTTCAGCCAGCCGGTCGCGGCGGCAAAAGCCCCGAGTAAACAGGTATTCGGTATATCCCGTCCGATTTCCTTCACGGCGATGCCGGTTGCATTGACAACGCCGACTATTTTCAGGTTTTCATTCGGCTGCTTGGCCAGCTTCTTGCTGCTATTGAGAATGAAGACTGCCTCCGGCCGCAAGCCCGTGAAAAGCGTTGGCAAGGTTAAAAGTCCAGGATCGATTACTATCAGGCAGTCTGGATTATAGATTTGTGTTTTTTCTCGTATCGGCTTATCATCGATGCGGGTGAAAGCCACGACCGGTGCGCCGCGCCTTTCGAAACCGTACATCGGAAAGCTCGCAACGTATTTGCCCTCCGCCACGAAGGCACTCGCCAGCATTCTCGCTGCCAGCACGGCTCCCTGCCCGCCTCTTCCGTGAATCCTGATCTCTTTCACCGCTGCATAATCCCCCATCTAGCCATATTCAGCGCAATTTTTTTCAGGCTCCGCTGTAAAACCTCTGCGAAAAAATAATACTGTTATTAGCGCTTTCCATTCCCTGAAGTTTTAGCGATTCTCGGCAACAGGTTCTCCCGAAGATTCCTCATTATTTCAACCAGGTCTTCCACCTTTTCCTTGTTCATGCAGGACAATACCTCGCGGCTTATCTCTTGAGCGATGGGACTTAAACGGTTGGCTTCCTTCCACCCTTTATCTGTAATGACCACCTTCACTGACCTGCGGTCGTCCATCGAAGGTTCGCGGCGGACCACCCCTTCCCTTTCCAGGGTATTTATCACTGCCGTTATTGAGTTCTTTTCCCTGAAAACGCTTCCCGCTATTTCCGAAGGCGTCATCTCCCCGCCGTTCTTAAAGAGTGTACTCATGACATTAAAGCGGATAAGGGTAGCTTCGGAGCGCTTCAGCTCGATTTCCAGGTATCGTGCCAGCACCTCGAAGGACATAAGAATGGATAGCAGCGTGCCCAGCGGGGTCTTATCGGTTCTTTTGCTTATTTCTCTGACAGTCATAATCCAATACAAAAAAATAACTGGGGAAGTTCAGAAATGTTCCATCTAGAACTATATTATAACGGCTTTTTAACTTTGTCAATACTTTTTATATTCAAATAATTGCCAAAGCGTTATAACTATACTTATATAACGGTATATTTTTGTTCCATATAGAACAATAACTTACCACAACCCCTCGATATTACCTCTTTTTAAATATTATTTGCCAACACCACCTGATTTTGAGTATAGTAATATGCAGTACATCTAAAGCTTCCTGATTAAAGTTAGGAGAGGTGCTTCATATGAGCAATAACGAATACTGGAATCCCATCCTGGAAACAATGCCCCGCGAAAAACTCCGGCAGCTGCAGCTAAAGAAGTTCAAGGAAATCTTTACCTGGGCTTACGACCATTCTAAGTTCTACCATAAGCTCTACAGCGATGCCGGCATCGAGCCCGGGGACATCAAGAAATTCGAAGATATTAAGAAAGTCCCCAAGATGGAAAAATCCATGATGCGCAGCGCCCAGGGACCAAGCAAGGATAATTTCCCCTACGGCGATGTTTTATGCGTACCTCTGGAACAGGTGACGGACTACCGCCAGACTAGCGGCACCACCGGCCAGCCGGTCTATCAAGCGGACACCTGGCAGGACTGGGAGCTCAGCACGGAGGCTTACTGCTACGCCATGTGGGCGCAGGGCTACCGTCCTAAGGAACGAATCTTCCTGCCTTTCGGCTATAACATCTTTATCGCCTTCTGGGCTTATCACTATGCCGGCGAAAAAATCGGCTGCGAGGTTATCCCCGGCGGCGTTCTGGATACCTCGGCGCGCATCTTGAAAATGAAAGAGCTAAAAGCCACGGCGATGGGCGCCACTCCTACCTATATCCTCGGTATGGCGGATACCGCCCGGAAGATGGGCTTCGACCCGCCTAAAGACCTGTATATCCGCAGAATTACCGTCGCCGGAGAGCCGGGCGGCAGTGTCCCTGTCACGCGTAAAAGAATGGAGGACGCCTGGGGCGCTAAAGTCTACGACCAGGTGGGCAGCACGGAAATAGGCCACTGGGGCTGGCAATGCCTCCATCAGGCAGGCCTTCATGTTAACGAGGCTTTTTATCTGGTGGAAATTGAGGATGTCGATACCGGTGAAACCATCGAAGAGCCGGGGCGGCGGGGAAAAATGGTAGTCACCACTTTCAGCCGCATGGCCCAGCCCTGCATCCGGTTCGATGTAAAGGACTTAATCCAGTGGAACGCCCGGCAATGCGATTGCGGCAGGACCTTCCGCTTGCTCGAGGGCGGTGTTTTAGGCCGTGCCGACGATATCACCAAGGTTAAGGGCGTGCTGCTCTCGCCTCTGGCCATCGAAGAAGTGGTTAGGAATATTCCGCAGCTGGGCAACGAGTACCAGGTAATCGTAATCAAAAAGGGCGATATCGACGATATCACGCTTAAGGTGGAAATCCTCCCCGAATATAAAAAGGACGAGGCCGCCATCAAAGCTAAGCTTACCGACCAGCTACGGATAACAACCAACCTCGGCTATAACATTGAATTTCATGAATATGAAAGTCTGCCCCGCTCCCAGACTAAGACTCGCCGCTTTTTAGACCAGCGGCCGCATTAGAACTTTAAACTACATCAGGAGTTAATAATATGACACAGCAATACAATATTAAAGGCATGGTAAGTAAAATAAAAGCCCTCCGCAAAGACGCGGAAGAACTAAAAAAAATCGCTGGCGATATCCCCGCGGTAGAGAAAAACGCCGACCGTATTCTGGCTGACATCAAGATGCTGGAACTCAATATCAACGATGCCGCTGAAATTAAATAATACTTAAAAAAACCCCGCCGCCAGGATAGGAGGAAAGAAATGGTATTCGGAGCTATTCTTATAGCTGTCGGCATTATCGCCATACTGGTCAAAACAGGCGCGCTCTCCGGCTCTATCTGGGATTATGCCTGGCCTACTGCTCTGGTGATCATCGGGCTCTCTTTTATACTGGGCAGGTTCCGCCGCCACCGTCGGCACTGGTGGTGGGGCGGCTGGGCGCCCTGGGACCCCTGGGATGACAGGGATAAAGATAAAAAAGAATAGAAATTCCCTTCCCTGACATGTCACTAGAAAACCCCCAGGTTGCTTGGGAAATAATAAAAGTTGAGCGCCGCTTCAACGGGCCGCTTATATTACAATATCTTCACTTATCAGATTAATCTAAACAGTCTCCTCGCGTTCTCCGTCGTCTTTTCCGCTATCTCTTCCTCGCTCAAGCCCTTCAGTGCCGCCGCCCCCCTTAAAGACCGCGCCGCGTCCGCCGGACTCGCCTTGAATTCGCCCTCCCTGCCCCGCCCATAAACCACCGGGCAGTCCGTCTCTAAAAGCAACTGCTCCAGCGGCGTTTCTTTCACCGCCCGTCTATGCTCCTCGTGGTACTCCACGGCCGGCGTCACGGAAATATAGTAGCCGCTTGCTATAATATCCCGCAGAACGCTCGTCGTCCCCGTATACCAGTGAAAGACTGCTTTTTCCAGCCCCGCCTCTTTTACCATATCACAAGCGTCCCGCCAGGCATAACGTGAGTGTATAAGGGCTGGCTTATCGTTGTCTTTAGCAATTTTCAATAATTCGCGTAGCGCTCTCTTTTGCAGTTCTTTATCCGCAACAGCCCTCACCCGCTTATGATAATCCAGCCCCACCTCCCCTATTCCCACCGCTTTATCTATATTAGCTCTGATGAATTCCAGGTTGGCTTCTATCTCCGGCTCTTTAATGTACCAGGGGTGCCAGCCTAAAGCCGGGTAAGCGAAGCCCTTATAAAGCTCGGCGATTTCCAGCGTCTTTTGATTTGATGCCAAATCGGAGCCAACCGCGATAATCGCCGCCAGCCCGGCTTCTTTGGCTTTAGAAAGGCCTTCTCCCAGGTTTTCTATTTCATCCAGATGCGCGTGGGTATCAATTATTCGGAACGTCATATGTCACATCATAACATAAATAGTTGACAGTCTCGTATTAAAGATTTAAAGTGTTGCCGTAGGTAGCGCGCCGATGAGAAAAATCCAGTCGTGTGCTTTAGTTCTTTCCCTCCTGATATTGTGCCTATCGCTGTTTGCCTGCAGCACAACCCCCACGTCCAGTGTTGCCTCTTCCCCCACAGCATCAATCACGACGCCGCCGTCAACCACCTCCAAAACCCCTCCCTCCAACCTGACATCTTCACCTAATACTCAAACAGTAACTCCTTCTCCTACACCAACTAAGACAACCACTATATCCGAAGATTTCTGGCAGACTATCCGGTGCCACTTCGGCTTTATGCCCGCGCTCTGGGACTATAAAAATGCCCGCGAGGCGGGCGGCGCTTTTAACCGCCCGTTCTTCGAGCTGTTTCAGTGGGGCACGATTGAAAAAACGCCGGGGAACTTTGACTTTTATGAAACGGATAAAACCGTAAAAGACTCACAGGCTTATGGCCTCCATATCCTGGCTAATATCCAGCCTTTCGCCGGCTGGGACCAGTTGGCAGGCTATGGCGACCCCAACCATAAGGGCAAACCCCACGACATGGCGGCGTATGCCAACTTTTTGACTAAATTGGTCGAAAGGTATGACGGCGATAGCGTCGATGATATGCCGGGTCTGACTATCCCCATCAAGCACTGGGAGCTTATGAACGAGCCGGAGTTCCAGACAGGCGAGGTCTATTACTTCCGCGGCACCCCGGCCGACTATGTAGATACTCTTAAGGTCACTTACGAAACTATCAAGCAGGCCGACCCCCAAGCGTATATCGTGCAGGGCGGCATGGCAAGCATGTATGATGTATCCGTTACTTTCTGGGAAGGGGTCTTTGACGAAGGGGGCGCACAGTACATGGATATTCTCAATATGCACTCCATCGGTCACGGCGAGCATCTCAATATCCCAGCGTTCAAAGACCTGCTTGAGCGGTGCCACATTAACGATAAACCTATCTGGGTGACCGAGGTGCAATATCAGCAGTCGCACCAGACCCAAAGCTATACCAACGCGGATTTTGCCAAGATTCTGGCGCGCAGCTATATATTCGCCCTGGCCAACGGGGTGGATAAGCTTTTCTACGTTAACTTAAGAATGCCGCCGTTTTATGATTCCGGCATCCCCTTCGACGAACGCTCGGCCCTGATTACCGATAAAGGCGAAAAATTGGCACTGTTCGACGCCCACTATATTGTTGCTATGTTTTTATGTAACCTTGACTTCGACGACGGCGATACTGTTGTAATAATTAACGAAAAAGTTGAGGGCTGGTTCGTCGAGGTTGGCCAATATAAATTTACCATCGACGGTAAAACCATTTATGCTCTCTGGGGCAGCGGTCCTCTTCCTGCTGAAATAACTGGAAAGATCAATGTTATTGATCTCACCGGTATTGAAACAAACACCGATGCAGCTTCATTACAATTAACTGACAGTCCTGTATTCGTTATTTGTCATAATTAACTAGCGGAGTATCTGCGTATTTGCGCAATTGCTCATTTACCCCTTCACCACCGCTATCGGCTTCGTTCGCGCCACTTTTTTCGAGATTCCTGCGCCGTGGGCTACCCTTACCACATCCCCCACATCTTTATAAGCCTCCGGCGCTTCCTCGGCCAGTCCGGCCAAGCTGCCCGCACGCACGGCTATGCCTTTAGCTTCCAGTTCCGCCAATACATCTCTCCCGCTAAGATGCCTCTTCATCGCAGACCGGCTCTGCAACCGCCCCGCCCCGTGGCACGTCGACCCGAAGGTCTCCTGCATCGCCTTTTCCGTCCCCGCCAGGATATAAGACATCCGCCCCATGTCCCCGGGAATCAGTATCGGCTGCCCTACGGACTTGTATTTTTCCGGTATATCCGTGTGGCCCGCCGGAAAGGCTCTCGTCGCTCCCTTGCGGTGCACACAGAGTTTCTCTATTTTCCCGTTTACTTCGTGGTCCTCTATCTTGGCGATATTATGCGTCACGTCGTAAATAAGCTCTAGTCCGGCGTCCCTTTCGCTCATGCCCATTACCCGGCAGAATGCCTCCCGCACCCAGTGGGTGATGCACTGCCGGTTTGCCCAGGCATAGTTGGCGGCGCAGCCCATCGCCGCAAGGTAAGCCTGCCCCTCCTGGGATTTTACCGGTACGCAGGCGAGCTGCCGGTCTGGAACTTCTATGCCGTACTTCGGCATCGACTGCAGCATTACTTTAATGTAGTCGTCCGCCACCTGGTGGCCCAGCCCCCTCGACCCGCAGTGAACGTAAAGCATTACCTGCCCCACCCGCTCGATGCCCATTACTTTAGCGATGTTGGCATCGTATATCTCGTCGATAAACCCCACCTCGAGGAAATGGTTGCCGGAGCCCAGCGTTCCCAGTTGCGGGATGCCGCGCTCTTTCGCCCGACCGCTCACGCGCGAGGGGTCGGCGTCTTTCATTTCCCCGTTCTCCTCTGTCGTCTCCAGGTCTTCCCGCCTCCCGTAGCCTTTTCCCACCGCCCACCTCGACCCCTTTATCAATACCTCGTCGATTTCCCCCGGACGCAGCTTTACCGCGCCTTTAGAACCCAGCCCGGAAGGTACCGCGTAAAAT
>CAYGVP010000042.1:0-9712 GCA_964353385.1 uncultured Dehalococcoidaceae bacterium | reverse complement strand
CGCCGGACGGCGTTCCCGGATATCTGGAACAATTCCCCTTTGTTGCAGGAATTTCGCGGCCAGGCACGGCGGTTAAAAGGTATTTGCGGAGAATGCAGGCATCAAGGAATCTGCGGAGGTTGCCGCGGTCGAGCCTTTGCCCACACGACGGATCCTCTGGCAGCAGACCCTGCCTGTCTTTTGAGTCATTAAAAACGGAACAATATGATAAAGTTTATCAACGGTGCTCGTGTCCCCCTAAGTGGAGAGTCGTTTGCGGATGCCGATTTCGCTCGGTTTTATGACGAACATGCCCGGCGCTTCATGGGGGCAATCTATCGCCGGTTTGCGGCGAAAGCCGCTAAAATTAACCCCGCCGGAAAGCAGGTGCTGGACATCGGCACCGGCAGCGGCCGCCTGGCAATCGAGCTGGCAAGAGCACGCTCTGACTGGCAAATTACCGGCATCGATATTTCAGAAGAAATGTTAAAGTTAGCCCGGGAAAACATTATCAATAGCAAGTTAGCCGATAGAATTGATTTTCAGCAGGCTTCGGCGGCGGCGCTCCCCTTCGCCGATGATTATTTTTCTCTGGTGACCTGTAATTCTTCTCTCCATCTCTGGGCAGAACCCCTCAAGGTATTTAGTGAAATTGCCAGAGTGACATCACCGGGCGGTTATTGTTTAATCCGGGATAACCTAAGGCTGGCTATGCTTAATCCGTTTCTAAGCTTGATTGGCTGGATAATGGGAATGGATGTTTCGCAGCGCCGGCTGTGGCTGCGGGCTGTCCGCTCGTCTTATACTATCGGCGAAGCGAAAGCTATGTTAAAGAACTCGGCTCTTAAGAGCGCCCGCGTTATATTTATTCCTGAAATTCTTTCTCTGGGCATCGAATGGAGAAAACCTTAGCGGAGACGTTAGTTTATCACTTGAGGGTCAATCTCAAGGCAGACTTGCTGCCACCTGAAGCCATTACCTTAGTAAAAGCCTCCTTATTTTCTTAAGTCCCATTGTCATTATTTTACACTTCAAAGGCGGTATTTACTCGCTTTAGCCTTTAAATTGACTATCTCCATTTACAGAACGTTGACATTTGCCTCCGCTCCTTTTATTTTTTGTTTATAAACAAAGTGTTATACTATTTGCTGGACAAGTACGCCGTTAAAAGGTCAGGTGTAAATCTGATATAATTGAATAAAGGGTCCAGGTTATAAGGTGAATATTGTTACTGATATCAATGTCCAAAAAGAAGTCAGCTGTCGGGTTACCAACTCGGTTTTCAAGTATCTGGAATCCAAAGGGTACAATTGTGATTCGATAACTGATGGACTCCCCTATCCTTACTCCAGAGAATATCTATCCGACCCTCTCAACTGGGTTACTTATGAGATTAGGGAGACAATATGTCGGCGGGCTGCCGAACTGACTAATGACGATGCCGTTATGTTCAAGGTAGGGTTGTCTATCCCGATATTCAATACGCTTGGCGGCGTTGAATCCGTCGCCCGCAAACTAACCGGTCCCAAAATGGTATATAGATTATTGCCAAAATACGCCAGGCTTTTAGACCGGGTTTTCACATTCAAAACAACTATCACCGGTAAAAATACCGCTACTATTGAAATGCGCACTGAAGAGCCAGAGTATAATCCGTCCAAAGATTCCTGTTATTTCGCACAGGGTATTCTGGCAGCCGTACCAACGTTATGGGGCTTGCCCCCTGCTGAGATTCATGAAAAAAAGTGCATGTACATGACGTTGCCTGGGACAGCCAAAGAGGGTGTGCAGTACCAAGCTGAAACCTGTGTCTATGAAGTGAATTGGCAGCCATTACCTTCCTGGTTTCAGAGGTTCCGTGACAACGTTATAGGTCGTATTCGCATGATTCCAGGGGTAACAAATTTTAAAGAGCTGGAGCAAAGCCTCCGGAATATTGACCAGAAAAACATTGAATTAACCGCCAGAAACAGCCAGCTCGCTATCGTACGAGAAATAGCTATGGGCGTTGGCAAGGTCAGGACTATCGATGAAGCTTTGACTCTGGCTGTGGAACAGGCGAGAGAAATTGAAGGGATACGCTTCGTGCTTGTCCAGTCGCTGGATGAATCCGGCGAGTATATTACAACACCTTATTACTCAAAAATCCGCCCCCATAGTAATGCGATGAATCCATTAAAAGCTTTGGGCATCGACCCGGAAAAATTATTGGGGAAAAACCCAACAAGCAATAAACTGCGTCTCGAGGTATCGAAAATAAAGATAGCTCAAGATTATCTCAACAATCCCCAGGTTATAGTTATGCCCAGTCTTGCAGATTTGCTTGATGGTATTTGGCCGCGTGCTCTATGTAACGCCATACAAACAATACTAAAGGTTAAAAAACTTGTGATGGTGCCTCTTTTGGCTGAAAATAAGCTCTGGGGAAACATACTTTACTTCTTAACCCAGGACGTGCCGATAGATATTCTAGAGATGATAGGGACACATTGCGGACTGGCTCTAAATAATATAATTAATCTTAATAGCCTTGTATCACGAAACACTGAATTAATTGCCAGAAACAAACAGCTGGCCGCCGTACGAGAAATAGCCCTCGGCGTTGACAAGGTAAGGACTATTGATGAAGCTTTAAGTTTCGCTGTAGAGCAGGCAAAAGAAATTGAGGGGATACGCTTTGTACTTGTCCAGAAGTTGGATGAAGCTAAAGAATTTGTCATTACACCTTATTATTCCAAAATCCGCCCTCAAAATAGATTTATGGTGGATGCTATTAAAGCTTTAGGTTTTGACCCGGATAAAGAATTAGGGAAAAACCCTACCAGCAATAAACTTCGGTTCCGTTTCTCAAAACTCAAGGCGGCTCAGGATTATGTTAGAAATCCCAGGGTTATGGTTTTCCCAAGCATTGCCGAGCTGCTCGATGGTATTTTGCCGCGGACTCTATGTAATGGGATACAGAAAATCTTGGGAGTCAAAAAACTTGTCGTTGTTCCGATAATAGTTGAAGGCGAATCATGGGGTAGTCTGCTTTTCTTCTTAACCCAGGACGTGCCGATAGATATTCTGGAGATGATTGGGGCACACTGTGGTCTGGCTGTAAGGAACATCGGCTATATCGAGGCTCTGGCTGCCGAAGCTGTCCGGAAGCGTATACTGATCGATGAGTCTCTGGACGGAATAGTTATCCTTGATGACAACGCAGCTGTTGTTGAAGCAAACCAGCGGTTTGCAGAGATGCTGGGATACTCTCCTGAAGAAGTCCGCAAGCTCCACACGTGGGACTGGGACATTAAATGGAAACCCGAGACACTGCTCGAGATGGGACGGACGGTTGGCTCTGGCTCTGAAGGTTTGCATATAGAGACGCAACACCGCCGTAAGGATGGCACACTCTTTGATGTTGATATCAGCGTCAACGGGGCTGTTTGCGACGGGCAGAAGCTAATCTTTTGCGTGTGCCGGGATGTCACCGAGCGCAAGAAGGTGGAGGAGGCACTACAGAAAGAGCAGACTTTTCTTAGCAACGTTCTCTCCAGCATCCAAGATAGCATAACCGTCCTCGATAATAAGCTCAATATTATCAGTGCGAACAAAGCGCTGGAAAAGCAGTTCGCACATGGTATGCCGTTCATCGGTAAAAAGTGTTATGAGGCTTTTCACAACCGGAGCGAGCCGTGTGAAGCCTGCCCCACAATGCAGACTCTAGAGACTGGCAAAGCTGCCAATCAAGTTGTCCCCAGACATAGTCCTGATGGCATGATTACCGGCTGGTCTGAACTTCATACTTTTCCAATCTTCGATACGCAGAAAGGGGAAATAACCGGCATTATAGAATATGGGCGCGATATTACCGAGCGCAGGCGTATGGTTGATGCATTACAGGAATCTGAAGAGAAGTTCAGGAACCTGTTCGAGCATGCTAAAGACATGATTGTCCTGGTAGATACAGAAACCGGAATAATACTAGATATAAACACGGCCGGATGCAACCTGCTGGGTCTGCCGAAGGAAAAAATAATAGGTAGAAACCAAAGTGAACTTCATCCTCCGGAACTTGCCGACAATTATAAGAAACTCTTTCGGTCCCATGTACAAAAAGGTGGCTTTGAAAACGACAATGTCTTAGTCCAGGTGGCTGACGGAAGACAGATACCTATGGATGTTTCCGCCAGCGTTGTTAAATTGGTGAATAAAACAGTCATTCAGGGTGTTTTCCGCGACGTTACGGAACGAGTGAAGATGGAGAGGGCTTTAAAAGAATCAGAGGAGAAATTCTCCAAAGCTTTCCATAACCTGCCTGAACAGGTCACTATAGCCAGAGTGAAAGACAATACATTCGTCGATGTTAATGAAAGTTTCTGCCGCTATAACGGGTACACCCGCGAAGAAGTAATCGGCCGTAAAAGGGAGGAATTAAATCTCTTGATAGGGCCAAGCCAGCGGGACCAGATTGCTAAAATGGTAAAAGAACGAGGCCGCTTCAAGAATATCGAACTTGAATGCAAGGACAAATCAGGCGAAACACGTACACTATTGTTTTCCACCGATCTTATCAACCTCGGCGGTGAGCCCTGTCAACTGACTATCGCTAATGATATTACCGAGCGCAAGCAAATAGAGCAGGCGTTAAAAGAATCGGAAGAAAAGTTCTCCAAGGCTTTCCATGCCAGCCCGGAAGCGATTGCCCTTATCACAGCAAAAGACGAAAAGTATATCGATATAAATGACAGTTACACAAAGATGACTGGCTATTCCAGGGAAGAATTGATAGGCAACAATGCATTCTCCATAAATCTCTGGGTAAGTGATGAAAACCATAATAAGATGCACAAGATGATGCGGGAACAGGGAAGGATTTATAACGAAGAATTTGATTACCGCACGAAATCAGGCGAAATCCGCACGAGGCTGTTTTCGCTGGAACCTATCACCATAAATGGAGAGCCGTGCACAATCGGCGTTTCAACAGATATCACCGAGCGCAGGCGTATAGTTGAAGCATTACGTGAATCCGAAGATAGATACCGCACTATTTTTAAATCGGCGAATGATGTTCTAATTCTGATGGATAATAAAGGTAAAATTATTGATGTAAACGACAGAATAACAGATATTGGCGGTTATAATCGCGAGGAATTAATTGGCAAGAATATCAGGTCGCTATCCAATATGATGACCAAGAAAAGCTTGCTCATAATTGTCGGGAATTTCCTCAAACGAATGGCAGGTTTAGAAGTGCTGTTCTATGATGTTGAGATGATCAAGAAAAACGGTGAGCACCTGATAATCCAGATTAATGCCATCGCCGTACATAAGGAAGGTAAAATAATCGGGGACCTTGCTGTTTTAAGAGATGTCACAGAGATTAGGCAGGCAGAGAAAAACCTTAAATTGCAAAAAGACCTCATCGACCGCATATTGGCTACAATACCCAATGCGGTACTGCTTTTAAACAGAAACCTGAATGTGATTATCGCTAATCAGACTTTCTATAATCTCTTCAAACTTAAGAAGAATCAGGTTGAAAGCAAGCCTTTCGATGAGTTAATCATATCGCCGGATTTAGACCAGGCTATCAAAAAAGTGTTAGGTAGTAAAGAAGAAAAAACAAATATTGAATTCCGCTATCATATCGGCTCATCTGAAAAAATGTTATTCGTTAATATTTTCACCATGGAAGAAGAGTATCTTCTGCTGGTTATCAACGATGTAACGGAAGAGCGCGAAAAACAAGAAAGATTGTATCTCACAGACCGCCTGGTTTCGGTCGGTGAAATGGCCGCCGGCGTTGCCCATGAGATTAATAATCCGTTGACCAGCGTCATCGGTCTGTCAAGTATGCTTACAAAACAGGACGTCCCCAATGATGTCAAAGAAGACCTGCACGCTATTTATTCCGAAGCGCAGAGATGCGCCAGTATTGTGAAAAACCTCCTTACTTTTGCCAGGAAACATGTCTCCAAGAAAGAGCCGCTGCATATTGAGGGAATTATAGCCGATGTATTAAAACTGCGCGCCTACGAACACAGGGTAAATAATATAATTGTTGAAACCGCGTTTCCGCCCGACCTTCCGGAAGTTTTTGCTGATTATTTTGAGATTCAGCAGGTGTTTATAAATATAATTCTTAATGCCGAGGCTGCAATGATTGATGCCCATGGCCGCGGAACTTTAAAAATATCTGCCAAAGCCACCAATAATCATGTCACTATTTCCTTTGCAGACGATGGCCCGGGAATTTCCAAGGAAAACATGCGGTCTATATTCAATCCGTTCTTTACCACCAAAGAGGTTGGCAAGGGGACCGGTCTTGGGCTTAGCATATGCTACGGTATCGTAGCGTCTCATGGCGGTAAGATATATGCTAAAAGTGAGTTTGGAAAGGGCGCAACTTTTGTGGTAGAATTGCCTACCCGTGGTAAATCAAATAGGCTAAACGCATGAGCCGAACAGGAAAAGATAGAAAGAAAATTCTGCTGGTTGAAGATGAACCGGTCATCGGGCGGCTCTTTAAGAGAATTCTTAATGCCGAAGGCTTTGATGTTGATTTTGTGCAGGATGGCCGGATTGCCGTAGAAGCAGTTAATAGTAATCATTACGACTTGTGTGTCTCTGACATCAGATTACCCGGTATTAACGGCATTCAACTCTATGAACTGCTGAAAGCTAAACATCCGCAGCTTGCGCTTAACATGATTTTCATCACCGGTGATACGATGAATGCCAATATTCAGTTATACTTGCAGGAATCGGGTAGGCCGTGTCTGGTGAAACCCTTCAACCCGGAAGATTTAGTGGCAACTGTAAGAGAGTTATTGAAATAGGGCGTGTTACCCTCCTGATATGTTGAAATACCGGTATCGTTAAAACTTCACCTCCTCCCCACCCACAATAGCGGACTACAGCGCGGCATGGATAAATAGAATATATTTTTGTTATCATTGCTGTAGATAATATGGGAGACCATTATATACCTCAACATTACTTAAGTGGATTTAGCGATAAGTCTGCGCCTTCTAAAATTTGGGTTTATCAAAAAAGTAGCAGACGTACACTTTATACAACTATAAAATCAGCGGCAAATGAAAACAATCGTTGGCCAAAAGATATTGAACAATATCTTGCGAATAAAGTAGAAACACCAGCCAACCCCGTTCTAGATAAGATTCGCTATCAGCAGCAAATAACTCAATCTGAAAAGGAACTGCTTTCAGCGTACATGGTTGTTATGATGCAGCGTGTAGATAGGGGTCTGGAGCGAATGAAAAAACTTGCTCCAAAAGTGATAGATAATGTCTTCAACAGTGTTGAAAAAGAAATTTTAAAGGCTATTAATAAAAATCCTTCTAGGATAAGTCTGCAATTTATTTTGCACAATCTTCCAAATCTAAAATCAAAATATGAGAAGGAATTTCCAAAAGAAATATGGTATCAGAATATTAAACCTAGTGTTTTACCTCAAATTCGCGCGGTCCTTCCTGCAATGACATGGGTTTTCTTTACATCAGATAGAGGTCAATCTTTTCTTACATGTGACAATCCTGTTTGCTTTTTTGAATGGCAGGGTATTGGGAAACCACAATCAGAAATAACATTTCCAATATCAAGTGAAGTGACTTTGTGGGCGACGTGGAAGAGTAATATCGTAGATCTTCAATATTCAACTATAAGAGAAACCCATATTCAGGAAATAAATAGAAGGGTAGTTCATTCAGCTACAAAATATGCATATTATTCTATGAAAGCCGATTGGGTAATTAATATAGTAAATAAAAAAAATCTACGATTACATAGAATGAACTAGTCATTATTTGTGTGGTTAAAGTTACTTCTCCGCGCTTAAATACATCAGTATCGCCCCGCAAGCGGCAACGTTAAGGCTTTCCGCTTTTTCCGGCGCGGTAGGTATCCGCACGCGGTAGTCGGCTATCGCCAGCATTTCTTCAGATAGCCCGGCAGCTTCGTTGCCCAGTGCTAGAATCATTTTTTCTTGTCGCGGCAGAATTGAAGCCTCGTCTTTACCTCTTACATCGGCGGCGATTAACGTATAGCCCTGCTTTTTCAGCTCCCGCACCATTTCCGGGTATTGCTCCGCCCTACGCAGCCAGACCGATAGTATCGTGCCCGCTGTTGCCTGGACGCACTTTGGAGCCAGCGGGTCGGCGCCGTTTTCTGTCAATATTACTCCGGCGTAATTGAAAGCGGCGGCCGTGCGTATCAATGTGCCCGCATTGCCGGGGTCCTGGATATCCTCAAGCAGCAGTATTCGGTTGCCTGCATCTTTAGGTAAGCTGGACGAATATATGTCTGCCGGTATTTTAACAGTAGCCATTATTCCCTGCGGCGTTTGTGCGCTGCTGATGTAGCGGAACTGGCTTTCTGTGACCGTGCGTGCCGGGTAATTGTGAAAAGCGGCGGGCGGATTTTCCACGCTGACTATCTCGGTAATTGCCTCCGGGTGACTGGCAATTATCTGCCGGATGGCTCTTTCTCCCTCGACGAGGAAAAAACCGGTTTCCAGCCTGCCTTTTTTATCGGCAAGCTGCCTGTACCGTTTCAGCGATATTAAAGGTACTGCCATGCTTTGTCTTTCGTCCGCCATAAACAATACCACACCCGGGAGGTTAGCTTAAAGATGTTTCCCTGCGGGTGTGGCAAAAAGTCTTTAATTTGCAGCCGTGTGCCGGGCAATTATTTGTTTATGGCTTTAGCCATATTCAGTTCTTTAATCAGGTCTTCGACGGTTATGGCGGCGCAGGTCAGCGGCTCTAAAGTCCCCCGCGAGCCCAGTTCGGAGGCAACTCTGGCGATAACGGTATTATTAGGTGCTTCAAGGATATTTACAAAGTCATACTCGCCCAGCAGAGCATACTGGGTAAGTATTTTCGCGCCCATTTTCTCGACCTCTTTATTGACTTCCCAGATTCTGCTGGGATTCTGCATCATCGTCTTTCTTCCATGGTCGGTTAGCTTCGTTAGCATCATATAGTACGGCATTAAATTACCTCTTAAAAAAAAATAGCCCTATTCCTATAATAGGGGTAGATTAGTAGGGCTGTCAATAATTGTTTTTCATAGGTTTTGTTTGCTCTTGTATGTTCAAGCAACGATTTTACCTTACCCCTTGACCCCCTCTCCAAACTATAGATTTAAGGAATACACGGGTTGGTTTGTTTGGAGAGGGGGTATATTTTGAAGAGGGGTCTGCACCCCTCTTAGACACCCCGTTAGAGGGAGATGGTTTAATTACGGAATATTTTATCAGTTTAGAGAGGGTGAAACCTAATCATTCTTATTTAACTATTATATGTATGCCGGCAACCATCAGGTAAACCTCGTCAAGCTTTTCCGCCAGCATCCGGTTAGCTTTACCGAGCATGTCGCGGTACAGGCGGCTTAATCTATCCCCCGGAATAATCCCCAGCCCCACCTCGTTAGTGACGATGATAACATCCGCTTTAATATGTTTTAGGCAATCGAGCAGCTCTTTGATTTCCGTTGTAACTGCCTTTTCAACTATCGCCGCGTCGGTCTTTTCGTCATACCGCAGCAAAACATTGCTTATAAGCAGCGTGACGCAATCGATAATCACCGTTTTCGCCTGCCCGATATTTTTGGTAATCTGCCTGCCGATGTGTGTCGTTACTTCCAGGGTCGTCCAGTCTTTTGGTCTTGCCTTGCGGTGGGCTTTAATACGCCGCTTCATCTCATCGTCGCCGGCCTCCGCCGT
>CAYGVP010000041.1:0-10040 GCA_964353385.1 uncultured Dehalococcoidaceae bacterium | reverse complement strand
TACTTCGTGATGTACCAGTCCTCCGGCGGGTCTTTAGCCGTATCTACCACCAGGTGTATCAGTTTAAGACCTGGGTTCTGCTTTTTCAAGGCATCCAGGTCGACGGCTTCGAAATTTTTTTTGTTATTCAGGTAGGCTTCTTCGGTCAGGGCGTTGGAAACATAATTTTCTTTATCGCGCGCCAGTATCCGCGTTATGGAGACCTCCTGTGGGCAGTCCGTCTGTAAAATAACGAACGTTGCCTTGTTTTTAGCGGCGATAGTTGCCGCCTGCTGCCTTAGCGCCTGGGTAACAAACGTGGCGTCGAGGATAACGTTTTTATTGTTTTTAAAAGCCTCGTCCGCCTGCTCGAACATCACGTCGTAGACCTGCGTCCGCTTTTTCATGTCGCCGGCAACTTTAGAATCGAAAATATCCTGGTTTTTCAGCACCTCAAGCCGGATTATGTCCGTCCTTAAAAGCTTGCCGCCCTTGATTTTATGCACTTCCTCGGTCGTCTCCGTTTTCCATGTGCCCGGCAGACCGCAGGCGATGAGCAAGAAGCCGTTCTTGAGTTCTTTTGCCACGAATTTTCTAAAAGGCTCCCGCATGGTTAACCTCCATTTTCTTATTTGCCTGCCCTGAGTCAGTCGAAGGGTCATTGCGAGACCATCCCGACCGCAGTCGGGAGGCGTGGCAATCTCTATCTATCAGTCTTCACTATTTTAGGTCTATTTCAGCAGTGTATCCAGTTCTTTATAAATATCCCCCGCTCGGCTCCGGCAGTACTTGATATTCCGGCCTTGACTCTATAATATCCCGGATAAGGCTGATAAGCTCTCTTAGCCTGTCCGCTTTGATATCCGGATTCATGATTTCATCTTCCCATTTTAACTCTTTGAAGATTGCGCCCTTTTCTACTGTAAAATAATAGCTGGAATATGGTGTTACCAGACGGGTTAGCTCCCCTTCCGGTACAACCTTAAACTCCTCCGGGTAATTAAAGAAATCTATCTCCACCATCTTCTGGTATATATCAGCCATTTCTTTTTCCGTTAAAGATAGATTTATCGTAATCGAAGTGGCCATAATCATGTCCTTGGTGAACTTGTCATGAAAAGTATCTATTTCATTCCTCGCGGTGACGCCGTATCTAAAAATAAAATTGAAGTCGCCTTCTCGCGTCGTAGTGGCTTCAACGCAGCCTGCGATGAATAAAAACATGCCCGATAATATTATCAATAGCGCTTTTTTCATCTCAAGCCTCGGTGTATGTTTCCGCCAGCTTAAAGTAGCTCCGCGCGTTAGCGGCGATTTTTTCCTTTTCTTCGGCGGAGATGTGCTTATCATCATACTGGAAGCAGTTCACCTTCCCCCGCACGTAAGCCCGGTAGCATTTGTAGAAATTAAGCAGCTTCAGCAGCTCTTTGTCCCCGCTTATATTAACATAGGCATTGATAAAGTTTTCAGAAAGGTCCTGCCGACCGTAATGGTCCAGGTCCATCGCCAGGAAAGCTATATCCGCCGCGACGTCGGTATACCTCATCCTGTCTATAAATTCGATGCAGTCGTAAATGCAAATGCCTTTATAAAAGCAGATATGCGCGGCATGCAGGTCGCCGTGGCAGTCCCGCACCTTGCTTTCCGCCATGCGCTTTAGGAATAGAGGACGATTGACTTTAATAAAGTCCTCGGTAAAGATTTTAATGCGATTGTACGTCTCCGGTTCGATGATGCCGAAGTATTTTTCTGTCTGCGCAAAGTTCTCTGAAGTATTTTGTATGACAGCGTCGATGCCCCCCAGCTTCGTTATTTCCTCGCTGGTAGCGGCTTTTTTATGGAAATCCACGAGTATTCCCGCCACTTTTTCCACCATTCCCGGCGTGACTTTATTTTGCTTTAAAAGCACGTCCATCATGGCTTCCTGCGGCAGCCGCCGCATCTTGACGGCGTATTCTTTAGCCTCCCCCTTCCCCCCGATTAGATAATGTCCCCGTTCTTTAGTGATAGGTTCCACTCCCAGGTAAACATCGGCGCAAAGCCGTTTGTTAAGCTCAACCTCTTTCCGGCAGAAATAAAGTCGTTTATCCAGTGTGGTGTAGTCTAAAAAGCCCATGTCCACCGGCTTTTTGATTTTATAAACGTATTCCCCGGCGAGAAAAACATAGGATATCTGCGTCTGCGCCAGTTCCACCCGCTCCGGCGGTTCCGGGTAAGCTTTCGGGTCGAGGAGGGCTTGAATCAAATCCGGTAATCTGGACATTTTCAGACTTTACTCTCCTGAAAATATATAACGGAGGTATTATCCCGGGGTTACTGGATGTGTCTGAATGCTAAATTTCATCCTGCTGTGTTTTCCGGAGAAAAGGCAAACAGGATGTTCTATTTAGCCGCCTTCGACTGCGCTTTTTGCTTTTCCTTGAGTTTTTTCTTTGCTTTCAGCTGCTTATACCAGGCGTTTTTCTTCGTCTTGTTCATCATTAATAATATAGCTTAATTTAGCTTTTCCCGCCACCCCTCCCCTTTTCCCACTCCGCAAAACGCTTAAAAGAGCGGTCGTAAGTGCGCTCTATCTCTGGCGGAAAAGCGCAGGCCGGCAGCTCTTTATTTTCCAGGTGATAGCTTATGCACTCGCAGCACTTGCCCTTCCTCGAACACGGCTCATAAGTGCAGTTGCAATTTTCTTTGTTAGCGTGAAGGTTGCACTCCATGATTGATGTCCTTAACTAATAACCAAGAAACAAGATACAAATTACAAACAAATTTCAATATCCAATTATCAATAGGCAAACCTGATTATATGAAGTCATTCTGATTTGATAATGATAGTTGATAAGATATTTTTCAATTCCTCGCATTCCTTTATCAGCAGTTGGATTTCCACTTTTTTCTCCATATTAGCTTCCATTATAAGCTCAAGCCAGTGGATACATTCTTTAGCTTCTCTACGGGATATTTTTAACCTCTGGACAAAATCCTTTTTTCCTAAAGCATCATTGGCTTCTCTATAATTTGCTCCTATTGAACCGGAAGAACCAACAACCTGCCCAATTAAACGATCATTCATTGAATTAATAGGCAACTGTTTACACAACCTGATTACAGATTTGGCAAACTCAGTTGTTCTTTTTTCTAAATTAAATTCTTTAGCCATTTTTACTCATTTGGATATTGTAATTTGGTTATTGTGCATTGTTTGGTTATTGTATCTTGTATCTTGTATCTTGTTAATCCTAGATATACTTTTTCCTCATCTCCGCGGATAGCTCGGTTAGCAGTTGTAAAGCTCTTTCCACCTCTTCCTCGCTGGCTAAAGGTGACAGCCCGCAGCAGGGCAACAGCAGACTGTGTTTCACAATGTCTTTAATCGATAGTCCGTTACGCGTGAAGGGCGCCATCGCTTCTTCCAGCCGGTCTTTCAGACTGGCAACGCTTTCTTTCATTACTTGTTCCGTTTGATTTGGAACGATGCCCCACCCAATACATCCTCCCCGCGCGATGAATTTTTTCACTTCATCCGGATATAGGCTTAAAGACTGCGCGTAGGCGTAAGCATCGAAGTTGAGGATATCCATCTTCGTTTTGAGAAGTATCGACCAGTCCGTATTGCCGCAGCAGTGTATCCCCTTTAGCCCGCTGATGCCGTCGAAGACTTCGTTAATTAGTTCAACGATTTTTTCCGGCTTGGAGAAAGCGCCGGCGGCAACCACCGACCCGTAGGATGCCATGATAGGCTCATCCACGAAGATGATGGTGTTCTTCGAAATTTTCTTCAGTTCGTGTTCTTCCCATGCCGCTTTAAGCTTTAAGAACTTGGGAACGGCATCGCCGAGGATTTCATGGTAGAGTATCGACCGTTTGTTTTCATCGGTAATGGTCATGCCCCAGGATAAAGGCCCCGTGACGCAGCCTTTGACCGCCTTCGGGGATAGCTTGTCCTGCTCTAAAAAGGCGTAAAGCCCCGCCGCATAATCCCGCCCGGTAGGGTATTTTGAAAAGTCGTTTTCAAGGTATGCCTGGTAAAGCGCTTCCAGCGACTTCGTGTAGTCTTTGGCGGTATCGATATAAATGCGATTATTCTCCACCACCGCCCCGGGAAACCCCTCGCTGAACTGAACGTACATATTCTCCAGGAACGACTTCTTTGGGAGCTGCGGCCAGGTGGGGATATCTTTAAGGTAGCGCGTTACCAGCGCCGTTGCCTTTTTAGGGTCGGTAAGCGGCACGCTCCCGATGATGGTGGTTAAGCAGTTGAATTCCGTATTTGGCATGTTATTACTCTTTCTTGTCATTGCGAGTCCATCCCGACCGCAGTCGGGAGGCGTGGCAATCTCTATCTCTGCCTCTGTTATTTTTTCACGTATTTCCCGATGAGTAAATCGAGGTTTTTCTTTTGCGCGGCGGGTATTGCTTTTGCGTCCGTTACGATTGCCCCTGCCAGCGCGTTGGCGCAGCCGCATTCACGCTTTGATGGCACTCTCCCCGCCGCCAGCTTAATGGTCCTTTTCGCAAAATTAATATTGTTGCGCATGGTTGTTAAAATAATTTCGACGTTGACCGCTTCGTGAGTCTCGTGCCAGCTGTCGTAGTCGGTAATGCAGGCGATGCTCGCGTAGCAGATTTCTGCCTCGCGCGCCAGCTTGGCTTCCGGCAGCACCGTCATGCCTAAAACGTCTGCCCCCCACGCTTTATAGAGTCGGCTTTCGGCTCTGGTGGAAAACGCCGGTCCCTCCATCGCTATAAAAGTGCCCCCCTTATGCACTGTCGCCCCGGCCTCTTTAGCCGCTTTATAAACGATATCGCTCAAGACGGGGCAGAACGGGTCGGCGAACTGTATGTGGGCGACGATGCCCCCGCTGAAAAAAGTGCTCACGCGCCCCCGCGTCCGGTCGATTATCTGGTCGGGAATCAGCAGGTGCCCCGGTTTTAGCTCCTCTTTAAAGCTCCCGCAGGAGTTTGACGATATGATAAACTCCACGCCGAGCGACTTTAAAGCGTAAATGTTGGCTCTGGACGGCACCTCGGTAGGGGAGATACGGTGCCCCTTGCCGTGCCGCGGCAGGAACGCTATACCTACCCCGCCCAGTTTCCCCACCACTATTGCGTCCGAAGGCTTGCCGAAAGGCGTATTGGGATAGACTTCTTTAACCTCCGTTATCCCCTCGATATCATAAAGCCCTGTTCCGCCTATCACCCCGATTCTCGCCTGTGGATTGGGCATGGGAAACCTCCTGAAAATACCATCTGTTTATAAAAGTATAAGTGAGATTAGAAAGGTGCGCAAGTATACTAGTATGTTATGATTTTCCAGGTTCTTCAGGCGGGTTTATAAACATACCAACAATTACAGGTATACATTTATCTATTTCTTTCATTATTTTACCAATTACTTGTGATAATTCTTTTAGACTTCTAACTATCCCTAAATCAGAATTATAATCCGCCTCGGTAAGTATACGATATGCTATTCCGGTTGAACCACTTTTACCAGGATATCTGAATGACATACCATGTGGTGAAGTAATTGCTGAAAATATCCATAGAACTCCAATTATCCATGAAGTCATTAAAAACAATCCCGAATTCTTAAAAACCTCCATTTTTTGTTCTTCTGTTGTACTATCAAATTTAGCTTTAAACTCATCCGTTTTTAAAAATTCTCGGAATTCGTCCGTTTTACCGAAACCACTACGTTCCATGCCTTTAAGAATATTTTCCCCGATAAATTTGGAGTTCATTTTGTTTCTTAAAAAAAACTGTATCGGGATTAGATGTAATATAAAGCCTGTTCTTTTAAATACTCTATATTGTTTCATATGCATATCTACCAATACCTGTATCTTCTCTTTTGATAGTGTTGCCCATTCATAAGCCCAATCGGAAAGTACCTTATCTCTACCAACGAAAACTCTTTGTTTTACATTTTGTAAAGAATCAATTGCTTCTTGATACGATAGAAATACTCCTTCTTTTGGATTTTGTGTGATAGGACCTTGTATAGTATTGGCAAGTGTTTGTGATAAAGGCATCTCAAGTAATTTCTTAAGTATATCTGCACATAGTTTTAAAGATTTGTGGCTATAGTCTTCTACATCATCCCATTCGATACCAGCAGCAAGTGCAACAGCTTTTGTAAGTTTTTCTACACATAAAACTAGATCTTCAACGGCATATTGAGGTAGCTTAATTGGTGTGTGTTTTATTCTGTCTTTTAGAGAAGCAAATTGCGTCTTGGAAGAGGTCACCCACTGTAAACTATTATTATGTCTTCTTTCAAAATCTTCTTCAATCGTCATATTGATGTCCCGCCCTTTCTTTTCCCCCAAATCGTATCTAAAGTATATTCCAGCTTTAACTCTACCGCAAGTGGTAAATCCTCCTTGTCTCCCCCTTTTAGAAAGGGGTGACAATCTTTCGGGTAATAATTCAAGAATTTTATCAACAGATTCATACATCGTTCCCCTTGTCAAAGGGGAAGCAGAAGAGGATTTTTCCTTTCCTCTTTACCTCTCCCTTTCGTAAAGGGAGATTGAGAGGGTTTTTATTAATGTGTTAAACTCTCTATACACAATGGACTACCAACAAGCCGTCGCTATCTTAAAAAACCTGTTGGAAAAGCACCCGCTTAACGCGCAGGAAAAAGAAGCGGTACAAACCGCTATGGGACTTCTTACTCTGGGTGCCTTGTCTGAAAGTCATCTAAGAAGCAAGCTTCAAGCCCGTAAAGCCAGGCGGGATAAAGCAACCGAATGGTAATATTATTTAAGCTTACTTTCGATAGCAGTTAGAACTATTATCCCCTGTTTTATTGCCTTGCAGTGTATTTAAAATTCACGTTATGTTGTTCGGGAGGAAGCTGATAACCATCACATTCGAAAGGATAAGCCAGCACCCCGCTGGGGAATTCCGCATCAGGACTATAACTTTGCCAGTAAAAGAACGCGCTAGGTTGAACCCAATGAAGATAGCGGTTTCCCTTTTGAACGGTCGGGTTTTCTGATGTATGTGATACTTTGAAACAAAAGGGGGCCATAGAGTGAGTGCCCACACTGCCGGCAAATCCAATCAGTTCTCCGCGTTTAACCGTGTATCCAATTAGAGCTTCACAGGCGCTTGTATTGCCCTTTCTTGGAACCACATCATCAGTATACTCAAAGAAAAGGTGTCCCTGTGCCTGGACAGAGCTTCCCCACTCTTCACATCTACTGCACTCCGGATTTTGAAGATGACCCGGTAATAACGGTGAGCTGTATAAATGATAAATGACTATAATCATACCCGGCCAATCAGGACTGGCAGACTCGAAGCACAACAACAAATCATCGAAGGGCGTAAATTTCCCCCCATTTTGAATCCGGTACTCGGCGCTATTATTTGAAAAGCCCACCAGCACCATATCAATCGGTGCCAGTACGGGTGTCCCGTGAGGAAGTTCGAATTCCATGCCGCGCTTACCGGCGTAGGTTTTCCAATCTGGATGACTGCCAAGTTTGGGGCCAAGGGTGATTAAATTGGGGTCGGCGCCCGTGCCGTATACTTCCGTGTGAGTATTGATACCTGCCATGCTGGGTGGCGGTGAAGTAATCGCGCATGCGCTCGTATCGGGTACACCGTAAATAGGTGTGAGTGTCGTTGCGGTAGTAACGGCGGTTGTGGCGGTAGTTTCGTGGGTTGGTAGCGTAGTCGACCCGGGTGCTGATGTAGATGTTGGAGGAGATGTCGCTGTCGGTGCTGATGGTGTGGAGGGAGCAGCACAGGCGCCAAGAAAAATCATAATGATAACCAGTGCCAATAACGGTGTCCTTGGTTTCATTTGCACCTCCTCATCACCCCTGTCACAATACAAGCATAACAAAGTCCTAATCCTTATTCAATGCACCTTTAAAGCAGCGGCAGACCCCTCTTCCAAATCAGCCCCCTCTCTGTGCACGGAGAGGGGGCTCGCCCTGAAGTCTCTCCCTGAAGGGGAACTAAAGGGGCTTGCACTGAGCGAAGCGAATGTGGTGAGGTCGTGCGACAAATTCCCCTTACTTATTTCCCCAAACTCCTCTATACTATGGGTAGCACCTTTGTAATTGAATAAATGGTTCTTGTGCGTACTTAGCATAAATCAATTAAAAACAATTCACCTTCAACCCAAAGCTAAAGCAACAAAAAAAAATTTTAAAAAAACATAAAACAAATAAGGCGGGTTCCACTTTCGCTTCCCCCGCCCTCCAAACTACTAATTACTAACTACTAATTACTCATCACGCCTTTGAACAGGTCTCTCTCATGAACGTGTCCTGTCACCGGCGGGAACGCGCGCATGTAGCAGTCCCGCTGCCCGAAAAGCCTGTTGACCATCCCCAGAAGCCCCCGCCGCCTGAACCCGCCCCCTAGCTGGCTGGCATGGCACGATGCCGCGTAGTCGCGTGCCTGGGCGGACCTTTTATTCAGCCGTATGACGCAATGCACCGGGAATTCATTCTTTACGAAAGAGGCAAAGTCTATATCTTTGTTCCGCCCCATATGATGCACATCCCGCCCGAGGAGCTTCATTACTTTTACTGCGAACTTGAGGAAATGGTGGGAGAAGACATGGAAGTACAACTTCTGCGGCTGGAAAGGCGGTCCGGCATCGGGGTATTTTTGCGGGTCGCCCGCCGCGCTGAACGCCATTATGGTAGCCTTGTGAATCGCGATATGGTCAGGGTGACCGTATCCCCCTAACGGGTCGGAAGTAATGATTACCTCCGGCTTGAATCTCCGTATTGCCTCGACGATGCGTCCTGCCACCTGTTCCAACGGCGCCATTATTAACGCGTTGGGGTGTTTATTGTCCTCCGTGCCGGCCATGCCGGAATCGCGATAACCCAGGTAGATAACGTCGGTTAATCCGAGGACTTCCGCCGCGCACTCTAGTTCGTGCGTACGCAGGTCGGCAATCGAAGCGTATCCCTGCATGAATTCAGGGGCGACTTCGCCTGCTTCGCCGCGCGTCCCGCAGACGTAATATACTTTGTAACCGGCGGCGGCATACTGTGCCAGCGTTCCCCCTATACCCAATGTTTCATCATCAGGATGGGCGCCGGTTAGCATTAAGGTCTTCGGTGTGTTCATTTTATGAGAAAAGCCGTTTAATACCTGTGGTATACGGTTCTTTGATGATTCCCTTATCGGTAATGATGGCAGTAATATACTTATGCGGCGTTACATCGAAAGCCGGGTTGGCGGCAATGGTACCCTCCGGCGCGATAGGCACACTCTGGAAATGAGTTACTTCCTCTGCCTTCCGTTCCTCGATGGGTATTTGCTCGCCTCTCTTTAAAGAAATATCGATTGTGGAAACAGGCGCGGCGATGTAAAAAGGAATATTGTTTTCCTTAGCCAGCACCGCCAGCGTATAGGTGCCGATTTTGTTCGCCGTATCTCCGTTAGCAGCGATGCGGTCGGCGCCGGTAATAACACAATCGACCTTACCCCCAGCTATAAAATACCCCGCCATGGAGTCGGTAATCAACGTCATCGGTACGCCGGCTCTTTTCAACTCCCAGATGGTCAAACGCGCCCCCTGTAAAAGCGGGCGGGTTTCGTCAACAAGGACATTAATTTTTTCCCCCTGCCGATGTGCCGTGATAATAACGCCGAGAGCCGTGCCGTAGCCGGAGGTTGCCAGTGGCCCGGTGTTGCAGTGCGTCAGGACTGTCCAGCCGTCTTTTAGCAGTTCCGCCCCGAACAAACTCAAACGGAGCGTGGCATCGGCTTCCTCCTGGTGTATTTTCTCGGCTTCCTTTGCCAGCGCTTTAACGATATCCGGTATGTCCTTGCCTTTTAACGCCGCTTTTCTCATGCGTTCCAGGGCAAAGAAAAGGTTGCGGGCAGTGGGGCGGGTAGCAGCAATAGCGTCGATGATGCTTTCCAGCTTTTTTATGAAGCTGTCTTTACTCGTAGCGCGGATTTTTTGGGCTCCGAGCGCGACGGCATAGGCACCGGCTATCCCGATGGCGGGAGCGCCCCTGACTTTCATTTCCTTGATGGCGGAGGCTATACCACGGGAGGCGTCTAACGCAAGGGAGACT
>CAYGVP010000040.1:0-10058 GCA_964353385.1 uncultured Dehalococcoidaceae bacterium | reverse complement strand
GAAGGGTAAGAGGGGGTGATAATATGGAAGGGTGGTTGTATGGTATATTTACACTTGCGGGTGTCCTTGTTGGCGGTGCGTTCACTTATTTGGGTTTGAGAGAACAGTTAAAACAACAAAAGGAAATTCAATCTATAGAATGGAGACGTAAAGTAAGAAGCGAGTTGTTACTTAAGTTAAGAACTGAATTAGCTAATATGGCAACAAAATCTGAAAGACTAGCAACTGCTTCAGATACATATCTTGAATTATTTGGCATAGGTGACGTTGAAGAAATTAAGAGAAGAGGACAAGAACTTCGAGATTCTCAAAATGAATGGGATTTATATATTTCAAGTGGAACTCTAAAACAAATATTATTTTTACAATATGATAATTCCATTGTTAATGGGGTCGAAGAAATACTAAATAAATACACAAAATCACATATTTTTTTTGAGAATTACTGGACAATACAAGACTTAACGGATGATGAAAAGTCAAAGAAATACGAAAAAGAACTTGATGAATGCCGGGAGGTGTTCGAACAAAATAAAGCTAAAATAATGGAAGTCCAAGAACTCATTAACAAAAAACTAGAAGAACTATAAAAGAGGTATTTTAATATGACAACCCAGCCGACTGAAGATGAAATCTATCAAAAAGCCAGAAAGAGGGTTGAAGAAAAGAAAGGCTTTTACGCCCACCTTTGTGTCTATTTAGCCATCAACATCCTCATCGTTATAATCTGGCTGGTTACCAGCCTTGGCGCTTATCCCTGGTTTATCTTTCCGGTCGGGGGGTGGGGTGTCGTCGTAATATTGCACTGCCTGTTCGTCTTCGTATTCCATAAAGATGCCCTCTGGGAAAAGACTGCCGTGGAAAGAGAAGCGGATAAAATCAGGAAAAAGGGGCAGGGTAATAGTCAGTAAATCCATCCGCAAAAGGGGTGAGATAAATCGCTAAAGCTAACCCCATCAAGTTCGGCACGGACGGCTGGCGCGCCATTATCGACGAGGACTTTACCTTTGAGAATGTGCGCTACTGCGCGCAGGGCGTCGCCGAATATCTTAACAAAACTAAACTGGCTCCCCGTGGCATCGTCATTGGCTACGATACGCGCCGTAAATCCGGGGAGTTTGCCGCCGCTGTTGCCGAGGTGCTGGCCGGCAATGGCATTAAAGTCTACCTTACTCCTGCAGCTACCCCAACGCCCGTCATCAGTTACGGTGTCCTGGCCAAGAAAGCCGCCGGCGCGATAATCATTACCGCCAGCCATAATCCTGCCGAATGGAGCGGCTTTAAATACAAGGATGAAAATGGCTGGAGCGCCTCTGATAAAATTACCTCGAAAATATTCAACCTTATTTCAAAATCTTATGCTGCGGGCAAGGTGAGCCGTCTACCTCTCGCGGACGCCAAAAAGCAGGGTCTGGTGGTGATATCCAACCTGGCTGCGGATTATTTCAAGCAGGTAGCCGGACTTGTTGACATTGAAAGTTTAAAACGCGCCGACCTAAAGGTGGTTATCGACCCCATGTACGGGGCGGGTGCCGGCTATCTTAAGAGAATTCTGGAGGGCGGCGCACTAAAGATACTGGAAATCCACGGCGAGCCCAATCCCCTTTTCCCCGGCCTCCACCCGGAGCCGATACTCCCGCATCTAAACGAGCTTGCAGCTACTGTGATAAAAAATAAAGCTGATGTCGGCCTGGCAACCGACGGCGATGCCGACCGCATGGGTATCATCGATGAAAAGGGCAACTTCCTCACCCAGCTGCAGGTATTTGCTTTGCTCTGTCTCTACCTGCTGGAAGTGCGCGGCGAGCGCGGGCCTATTATCAAGGCCCTTACCACTACCAGTATGGCTTACCGCCTCGGTGAGATATTTAATGTGCCTGTGCGTGAAACTTCGGTGGGCTTTAAATACATCTCCCCTTTAATGAGGTCGGAAAATGCTATCATCGGCGGGGAGGAGAGCGGCGGCTACGGCTTCCGCGGTCATGTGCTGGAGCGCGATGGCATTCTAGCGAATCTCTTTTTCCTCGACTTCATGGTAAAAACAGGTAAAAGTCCCTCCGCGCTTATCGACTATCTTTTTAGCAAAGTAGGACCCCACCACTATAACCGTGTTGACATAAAGTTCCCCGAGACCGAACGGCAGGCAATTATCGGGCGCGTCCGGAGTAGTCCGCCGGAGTTTATCGATAACGTAAAGGTGGTGAAACTGGATACTACCGATGGCTTCCGGTTCATTCTCGCGGATAGCTCCTGGCTGCTCATTCGGTTCTCCGGCACTGAGCCTCTCCTGCGTATCTATGCCGAGACCGATTCGCTACAGCGGGCGGAGCGCCTGCTGGAAATAGGGAAGAAAATAGCCGGGGTTTAGCCGTCATTTTAACGCCAGATATCATTCCAGCGTAGGCTGGAGTCTTTAAAAATCCCTTTTCCCGAACGGGGCGTCTAAGAGGGGTGCAGACCCCTCTTCTATTTTTATGCCCCCTCTCCAAACTGGTTACCTTTTCCCCTTAACCATCCCGACGAAAGTCGGGAACCACTATCTAAAGTTTGGAGAGGGGGTCAGGGGGTGAGGTTTTAGGACAAAACCCTGTTTACTTTATCTCTCCTGCTCTATTATACTGTTAACTGAAGACTGTAAAGTGATAACTGCAAATAACTTAACATAAAACAAATATAATCGATTCAAAACAATTCAGCTACGGACTGAAGCTAAGACACCAGAAAAAAATTTAAAAAAAACACAAAACAATTAAGGGGGTAATCCGGATGGCTGTTGTCAATCTTGATGATATTAAGATTTACCCTCAACTTGACCCCGAAGGCATGCTGGCGCGTATCAAAGAACTCCCCATGCAGTGTAAACAGGCATGGCAAACCGCCATGAACTTCGAATTGCCATCTGGCTACCGCAATATTGATAAAGTTGTTGTCCTGGGCGTGGGAGGCTCGGCTATCGGCGGGGATTTAATCAGGACACTGCTGCAGGCGGAATTGAAAATACCCGTTATCGTCCACCGTGACTACGGCCTGCCAGCCTATGTAGACGAAAAGACGCTGCTCATTGCGTCCAGTTATTCCGGCAACACCGAAGAAACGCTGTCCAGCTTTGAATCTGCCTTAAAGACGGACGCTAAAAAGATAGCCATCACTACCGGCGGTAAGCTTAGTGAAATCGCTAAGGCAAACAATGTCCCCGTCTTTAAAATAGAATATAAAGCCCAGCCCCGCGCCGCCCTCGGCTTTAGTTTTATCTCCACCCTCGGTATTTTACAGAAACTCGGCTTTATCAAAGATAAATCGGCGGATGTTGCGGAGACTGTTCAGATACTGGAAAAGCTCTCGGCAAAGCTTGATGAAAAGTCGCCGGTAAAATCTAATCCCGCCAAGCAGCTGGCGCAGCGACTTCACGGTTGCCTCATAGTGGTCTATGGCGCCGGAATCGCTACCGAGGTGGCGCACCGCTGGAAGACCCAGCTTAATGAAAATAGTAAAGCCTGGACTTTTTACGAGGTCTTTCCGGAACTGAACCATAACGCCATCGTCGGCTATGGTCTACCAAAAGAGATAGCGTCGAAAACCAGGGTGGTTTTACTGCGGTCGCCGACCTTTAACGCGCGTATCAAACTCCGCTACGATGTTACCTGCGAACTCTTAATAAAATCAGGTGTAGCTTATGATTTCGTGGACGGGGAGGGGCAGAGTGCTTTAAGTCAGATGGTGAGCCTGGTGTCCATCGGCGACTATGTAAGCTACTACCTGGCAATTCTCTATAAAGTTGACCCTTCGCCGGTAAAGCTCATCAACTACCTTAAGGAGAGGCTGGCAAAAGGGTAGGGGAAAAACAACTGGAAGCCCTGAAAAACAAGACTTCCAGTTTTTAAATAATCTTTCTTCAGTTTTGTGTTAACGCTTGGTGTATTGCGGCGCTTTGCGGGCTCTTCTCAAACCGGGCTTCTTCCGCTCTTTAGCGCGGGCATCCCGTGTCAGCAGCCCGTTCTGGCGCAGGACTGGCTTAAAACGCTCGTCGGCGTTTACCAGGGCGCGGGAAATGCCATGAGCGATAGCGTCGCTCTGGCCGGTAACACCGCCGCCCGCCACCTTGATAACCGCGTTGTACTTGCCGGTGCTCTCGGTGGCGATAAACGGCTGGACGATAACCCGCTGGTGCTCTAGAGAAGGGAAACGCTCTTCCAGAGGCTTGCCATCGATAATAATCGCGCCATTCCCGGTCATCAGCTTTACCTGCGCCACCGCCGTCTTCCGTCGGCCTGTCCCATGAAAATAGCTGTGTTTATCCATATCTACCCAATCCCTTTACTTTGATTATTTAGTCTTCTTGGTGTTTTCCGTCTTTGCCTTAGGCATATTAGGATACATCGGCCCGGCATAGACCTTGAGTTTCCGGTACATCCGGGCGCCCAAACGCGTGTGAGGGAGCATTCCCTTAACGGCATATTCGATAGCTCTGGTAGGGAACTGCTGCATCAGTTTGCCCAGGGTGATGCTCTTAAACCCGCCGGGATAGTTGGAATGCCGGTAGTAGACCTTCTGCTCGGCTTTCTTGCCGGTGACGCGCACTTTTTCGGCATTGATGACCACCACAAAATCGCCGGTATCCTGGGTGGGAGTGTAGATGGGTTTGTGTTTTCCCATCAGCAGCCTAGCTATCTGGACGGAAAGCCTGCCCAGGGTTTTATCGGCGGCGTCAATTACATGACGCTCCCGCTTAATATCGGTCGGTTTGGCGCTAAAAGTTTTCATCGTGCTTCTCCATTAAAGGGCACAGGATAATTAACCTGCATCAGGAACAAACCGTCAGCCGGCGCGGTCGGTCCAGCCAGCCCGGGAGTCCCGGATTCAACCATATTCTTAAATTCAACTTTCGTCATTTTACCCTGTGCCACCTTGATTAACGAGCCTATTATATTGCGTACCTGATGGGGTAGGAAGGAGTTAGCAATAATATCGAAGATAATCATGTCCCCATCCCGTGTTATTTCCGCTTGAAATACATCCCGGACAGTTCTCTTCCGCCGGGCGGTCTCGGTGCTGGATATGAAGGACGCGAAATCGTGTCGCCCGATAAGAGTCTGGCACGCCCGTTGCATCGCCTCGATGTCCAGCTTGCCGGCAACCCGCCAGGAAAACCGCTGCTCTATTGGTGAACGAGTCGGGCTGTTCAGTATGTAATATCGGTATTCCCGACTCACCGCGCGGCGTCTCACGTCGAAGGATTGTTCTGCTTTAAAAGCCTCTTTTACCGCTATTTCCTGCGGCAGGTAGTGGTTCAACCCGTCGATGAACGACTTAAGGGGTAGTTTGACCGTCGTGTCAAAGCTGACCACCTGCCCTCGGGCGTGGACGCCGGCATCGGTCCGGCTGGCTATTTTTATTCTTATCCTTTCTCCCGTAAGTTTTTTTAAAGCTTTTTCGATCTCTCCCTGAATCGTCGGTGCGTTGGTCTGCGACTGGGAGCCGTGATAATTCGTGCCGTCATATTCAATTATTAATATTGTCCTGGTGCCAGTTTCCGAGTCTGCAGCCATGATATCACCGGGCCGCCCCTTCACCTGAAGTATTATTTAACCAGCTCCAGTTGCACCATAGGCGCGTTATCGCCTAGCCGGGGCTCCACTTTAGTCATGCGGGTGTAGCCGCCGGTGCGTTCTTGATAGCGCGGGCCGAGCACGGAAAACACCTTCTCGGTAACTTGCTTATCCGTAATAAACATTAGCGCCTGGCGGTAGGAGTGAAGGCCGCTTTTTTTGCCTAGGGTAATCATCTTTTCCGCCATGCCGCGCACTTCCTTGGCTTTAGCCTCGGTGGTGACGATTTTTTCGTGTTTAAGCAAGTCGGTAACCAGATTACGGTACAGCGCTTTACGGTGTCCGGAAGAGCGATTTAAACTTCTGCCTGCAACATTATGCCTCATCTTTACAGTTCTCCGAATATAGTCGTTAACTATCTATTTTATTTTCTTCAGTATCCTTTTCCTTCTTCTTTTTTCCTCTTGTTTTAGGCTTGGTTTCTTCCGTCTTCTCTTCGCCGGTCTCTTCGGTCTTTGGAGTCAGCGATAGCCCTATCTTTGAAAGGCGGTCCTCAATTTCCTGATATGATTTCTGACCGAAGTTGCGTAACTTGAGCAGCTCTTTGGGTCCTTTACCGATAAGCTCGCCGACGGTGGTAATGTTGCTGCGCCTTAAGCAGTTCATCGTGCGGACGGAAAGGTCCAGTTGTTCTACGGGCATATTGTATTTCTCATCGGGGATAGCCAGGCGGATAGCCCGTTCCTCGGCTTTCATTTGAGAAATCTTTACGTACTCCAGGAAAGGAGTGAGTTGTGCGATTAAAATCTCGGCGGCGTGGCTCACAGCGTCCACCGGCTGTATTGTCCCATCCGTCCAGATATCGATAACTAACCTCTCGCGGCTGGTTTCCCGCCCGAGGTGCGTCGGTTCTACAATATAATTTACTTTCTTTATAGGGGTGAAAATAGCATCGACCGGAATCGTGCCTACCGGCATATTATCGGTGGATTCGGCTACCCGGAATCCGGTTCCCAGTTCAATGTCCATTTCAACGTAAAGCTTGGCTTTTGCATCGTTAAGAGTAATCAGGCATAAATCCGGATTGGTTATTTCAAAGTCGGTCGATGGTTTGATATCGGAGGCGCAAATAGGGCCTTCGCCCACTTTTTCCAGAATTAACGTGCCGCCGTGGTCGGATAAGGGCTTTAGCCTTATTTCTTTTACGTTGAGAAGAAATTCCATCACGTCTTCTTTAGCATGAGGGATAACCGTGAACTCATGCTGGACGCTGTCAATTCTCACTTGAGATACGGCCGCCCCGGGTAGATAGCCGAGTAATACGCGGCGCAGGGAATTGCCCAGGGTTATACCAAACCCCTTCTCCAGCGGCTCGGCGACGAACCGCCCGTAATTATCTTTCTGTTCGGTACATTCAATTTTAGGGACTAATAGTCCAGCCAATGAATTACCTCCTTTGCGTTACACTACCGCGAATAGTACTCGATAACTTTTTTGCCGTCGAACTTGGCATCGACCTGGTCGGGCGTGGGTAATGTTATCACCTGTCCGACCATGTTTTGCTTGTCCAGGCTCAACCAGCTTAAAACATCCTTGGCTTCGATTGATTCTGCCAATATTTTATAATATTCGGTCTTCTTGCTGCCTTCCCGCCAGCCGATAGTATCGCCTTCTTTAACGAAAGTGGACGGGATGTTGACTTTCTTGCCGTTTAGCGTAATGTGACCGTGTTGCACGAGCTGTCGTGCCTGCGAGCGTGAATCCGCAAAGCCCAGGCGGTATACTACGTTGTCCAGCCGCCTTTCCAGCAGTACCAGAAGATTATCACCGGTAATGCCAGCCTGTTTTTCGGCTAGCTGGAAGGTTTTCTTAAACTGCCGTTCGAGGATGCCGTAGGTAAAACGCGCTTTCTGCTTTTCGCGTAGCTGCAGGCCACGGTCGGAGAATCTCCGCCGCCGTCCACCACGTCCCGCTGCCTGTCCCGGCGGTTTCGGCCGTTTATCGATGGCGCATTTGGGCGTAAAGCACCTGGCTCCCTTTAAAAAGAGCTTTTCACCATTCCGCCGACATAAGCGGCATATCGGTTCTGTATATCTTGCCATATCTTCCCCTTTTAAACTCTTCGCCGCTTCGGAGGGCGGCAGCCGGCATGCGGTATAGGTGTAACGTCTTTAATTCCGGTAATATATAGCCCCGACCCCTGAAGGGAGCGTATAGCCGCTTCGCGGCCGCTGCCTGGACCGTTAACCAGTACCTCTACCTGACGTAAACCATGGACCATCGCCTTGCGTGCTGCATCGCGGGCGGCCATCTGGGCGGCATAAGGCGTGCCTTTTCGCGAACCCTTGAATCCGGCCGTCCCGGAGCTTCCCCATGCCAGCGCGTTCCCCTGCGGGTCGGTAAGAGTTACGATAGTATTATTAAAACTCGACTGTATATAAGCCCTGCCGGTAGGAACTGCTTTACGTTCCCGCCTTCTGGTTTTAGCTTTCCTCTTCTGTGGCACCCTGTCCTCCTTGTTCCGGTAGAATCAAGATTATTTCTTCGTCGAGCCGCGCTTCTGTCCGCGCCCGGCTACAGTCTTACGCTGACCGCGCTTGGTACGGGCGTTGGTACGCGTCCTCTGTCCTCTGACCGGCAGGCCATGTCGGTGCCTTAGACCGCGGTAGCTGCCGATTTCCGTAAGACGTTTAATATTTAAGTTTATCTCTTTTCTAAGTTCGCCCTCAACCTGGTACTGTTTATCGATAATTTCCCGGAGTTTATTTACTTCGGCCTCGGTTAGGTCCTTAACCTTGGTCTCCGGAGCAATTCCCGCCTGGGCTAATATTTTCTGGCTGTTATTCGGGCCGATGCCGTATATATACTGCAGTGAGACCCATGCCTGCTTGTTAACCGGTATATCTATTCCCGCGACACGTGGCATCTATTTCCTCCTTGCTAACCCTGCCTCTGCTTGTGTTTGGGGTTTTCGCAGATAATTCTGATTACCCCACGCCGCTTAACGACCTTGCATTTTTCACATCTTACTTTTACTGAAGCTTTGACTTTCATTTTTCTAACCCTTTTGTTATTTTAGCCGATAGGTGATTCTACCACGTTTCAGGTCGTATGGCGAGAGCTCAATCAATACCTTGTCACCAGGCAGCACTCTGATGTAATGCATCCTTATCTTTCCCGAAATATGAGCCAGCACTTCGTGCTTGTTCGGGAGCTCCACGCGGAACATGGCATTAGGTAGAGCCTCGATAACCGTGCCCTCAACTTCGATGGCTTCTTTCTTAGTCATACCAACCCCCGGTCAACACCTCCGGTTCATTATCATCAACAACGATAGTGTGTTCAAAGTGCGCCGAAAGGCTGCCGTCGGCTGTCAGCACCGTCCACTGGTCGTCGGCCACGCGGGTATGCCAGTCGCCGATATTCAACATCGGTTCCAGAGCAAGCGTCATGCCTTTTTTCAGCACCGGGCCCGTCCCTGGTTGCAGCCCGTACGGCGGCTCGGTAGAATTGGGAATCTGCGGGTCTTCATGCATTTTTCTGCCTATCCCATGCCCCGTATACTCCCGCACCAGCGTATAGCCGTTAGACTCGGCATATCCCTGGATAGCCGCGCATATATCGCCCAGATTCGCGCCGTCACAGGCCGCGGCGATTCCCTTTTTTAAAGCGCCCTTGGTAGTTTCGATAAGACGCATAGCCTCCGGACTGACTTTGCCTACCGGCACGGTTATCGCGGCATCGCCGTGGAAACCGTGATATATCGCGCCGAAATCAAGCGAAACGATATCGCCTTCTTTTAAAACTCGGGCACCGGGTATTCCGTGTACTATCTCGTCATTTACAGATACGCAGATAGTGGCCGGATAACCCCGGTAGCCCCTAAAAGAGGACTCGGCGCCCCGCTTTTTCAGTTCCTTCTCGGCTATAATATCCATTTCCTTTGTTTTCATTCCCGGTTTTATTTGCTCGGTCAAAATTTTCAATATTTCAGCGACAATCCTGCCTGATTGCCGCATGATTTCAATCTCTTTTTCTGACTTAATTTCGATACCCATTAATTGACATCTCTTTAAACCAAGGTTTTAAAAATTCTCTTGTTTACCTCGGCCGCGCTGCCTTCTCCGTTAACCTCCAGCAGCTTCCCCGCCCGCTGGTAATAATCGATTAGCGGTGAGGTCTCTGCGAAATATACTTCCAACCGCTTTTTTACGGTTACAGCATTGTCGTCGGCCCGCTGGTATAGTTCGCCGCCGCACCGGTCGCACCTGCCGGCAATCTTAGGCGGTGAATCCACCTCATGGTAGGGTGCCTGGCAATTACGGCAAATCCAGCGTCCGCTTAACCTCTTTAATAATTCTCCTTCTGATACTTTAATATACACCACTTTATCAATAGCTCTGGATTTCTTTTCCAGGGCTTTATCCAGCGCTTTTGCCTGCTCCAGGTTCCGGGGGAAGCCGTCCAGTATCGCCCCCTTGTTGCAATCCGGTTCCGCTAGCCTCTCCAGTA
>CAYGVP010000039.1:0-10205 GCA_964353385.1 uncultured Dehalococcoidaceae bacterium | reverse complement strand
GATAAATTTTAACGAAGGAAAAGTGAACAAATTGTAAAATTCATGATTGTGAAACATTACGCCTTTCGTTTACAGAAATTTTTACCTTACCCCCTATTCCTCCTCTCCAAACCAAGCATTTGTTAAGATAAGGCTTCATTTGTTTGGAGAGGGGGTAAATTTTGAAGAGGGGTCTGCACCCCTCTTAGACGCCCCGTTGGGGAGAGTTTTTGCCCGTTCACACCCTGTGCTATACTTAGGAAAGATTTGAAAGCGAGGTTTTTCTTTTTGGCCAGACAGGAAGAAATCAAGTCGAAAATAGAAAATCTGCGGGCGGAAATCAACCGTCACAACCACCTGTATTACGTGCTGGACAGTCCGGAAATCAGCGACGCCGAATACGATAGGCTGATGCAGGAACTGAAAAGACTGGAGGATGAATATCCCCAGTTCCTCACGCCCGACTCACCTACGCAGCGTGTCGGCGCGGCACCGCTAGAAGTCTTCGGGGTAGTGGAGCACCCTCTCCCGCTCCTATCGCTGGCCAACGCTTTCTCCGACGACGACATCGCGGCGTGGTACAAACGCACGATAAAACTGGTGGGTAACCAGCCTTTCGATTTCGTCGGCGAGTATAAGATAGACGGCCTGGCGGTAGCCCTGACCTATCTCAACGGGCAACTAACGACCGGCGCGACCCGCGGCGACGGCTTAAGAGGCGAGAATATCACCCAGAATTTGAGGACCATCCGCAGCATTCCCCTATCCGTACCTAAAGACGCGCCGCCCCGCTTTGAGGTGAGAGGAGAAGTTTTTCTGCCCAAGACCGGATTTCATAAGCTCAATCAGGAACGAGCGGCGGAGGGACTGCCCCTCTTTGCCAACCCGCGCAACGCCGCCGCCGGCTCGGTGCGGCAGCTTGACTCCCGCATCACCGCCAGGCGAGCACTGGATATTTATATCTATATGCTGGGTTATGCCGAGGGCAAAGCTACGCCTGCAACGCACTGGGAGACGATGGAATGGCTGAAATCGCTGGGATTCAAGATAAACCCCGATAACCACCGCCTCAAAAATATCGAAGAGGCGATGGAATTTTACCGCAACCTGGAAAAGCGGCGGGAAAGTCTGCCTTACGAAGCCGACGGCATCGTGATTAAAATAAACCAGTTGAATCTGCATGAAGAACTCGGCGATATCGGCCGCGAACCGCGCTGGGCGATAGCCTATAAATTCCCGGCGACGCAGGCGACGACCAAGCTCATCGATATCGGCATAAGTGTGGGACGCACCGGCACGCTCAATCCTTACGCCCTATTAGAGCCGGTGGCGGTGGGGGGCGTCACCATAAAGAATGCCGCCCTGCATAACGAGGATGATATCCGGCGCAAGGATATCCGCATCGGCGACACGGTTCTCATTCAGCGCGCCGGCGAGGTCATCCCTGAGGTCATCGGGCCGACACCTTTAAGCCGAGAGCGACCGGGGCGTGAAAAAGAGTTCGACCTCCTGAAAAAGATAAATAACAAAGAAAAGAAACGCCCTGCCTGTCCGGAGTGCGGCGGGGAGGTCGTTAAACCGGAGGGCGAGGTAATGTACTACTGCTCCAATGCCGCTTGTCCTGCCCAGGCGCAGCTACGCATCGAGCATTTTGCCTCCAAGGCTGCGATGGATATCAGGGGCATAGGGGAGAATATCAGCGCTATGCTCTTTGAAAAGGGCGTAGTTAAAAATGCCGCCGACCTCTATAAGCTCAAAGATAAAAAAGATGAGCTTATCCAAATAGAGAAAATGGGCGAAAAGAGCGTCGAAAACATCCTCCAAGCCATTGAGAACAGCAAGGAAAGGCCGCTAGCAAGACTGATATTCGCGCTTGGCATCAGGCATGTAGGGGAGGAAATGGCGGCGACGCTGGCAACAGAATTTCACAGTATCGACGGGCTGGCGGGAGCTTCACGGGAAAGACTGATGGAGGTCAGCGCCGTCGGGCCCAAGATTGCGGATAGCATTATCGCCTTCTTTCACGAAGCTAACAATCGCAAAATCATCGATAAATTAAGAGAAGCGGGCGTTAAAATGGAAGAAACAGCAGCCAGACGGGAAAACCTGCCGTTCTCCGGCAAGGAATTCGTGGTGACCGGGCGGCTGGAAACTTTCACCCGGCAGCAGGCGGAAGCTAAAATTAAAGAACTTGGCGGCTCCGCCAAGTATAACGTCACCCGCAAGACGGACTATGTCGTCTATGGCGACGACCCCGGCTCCAAGCTGACGCGGGCAAATAACCTCGGCATAAAAACGCTTAACGAACAGGAATTTCTAGAAATACTCAAGAAGGCAAACGGATGAAACTTATTGTTGGACTGGGCAATCCGGGTTTTTTATACGCCCGCAACCGGCATAACATCGGTTTTATGTGCGTCAGCCATCTGGCTAAAGTACGTAATATCACCTTCGATAGGAAGCAGGGACACGCCCGCACCGGCATCGGCAACATCGGGCGCCATAAAGTGGTAGTAGCGCGTCCCCAGACCTATATGAACGCCAGCGGCGAATCGGTAAGCGCCCTGCTAAAAAGACTCAACGTCAGTCCGGCCGACCTTATCGTGATTCATGACGATTTAGACCTGCCGGTGGGTAAAATCCGGCTGCGCCTGGGGGGAAGCTCCGGAGGCCATAAGGGCATCGACTCGATTATTGCGCGCATCGGCACGCAGGAATTTTACCGCATAAGGGTCGGCATCGGGCGACCGGAAGCGGACAGTGTCCCTCCTAAAGAAGATGCCGTTATTGCTTACGTCCTTAGTGATTTCACGACGGAAGAAAAAAAGTTAATCGACGAGACCATTCCCAAGGTCAGCGAGGCAATTGCCTACCTTCTTACCGCAGGCTTGACCGCTGCGATGAACAGATATAACTAAGTCAAAATTCAAATCTCAAAAGTCAAAGCCATAACTCAAAGGTTAAAATTTTTAGTTCTTTCTGTTCTTTGCTTCAGTTTAATCCCCGATGTTATAATTACAGCGCAGAACAAAGTGAAATTATCGTGAAAAAAGAGCTTATTTTTATCGGCGTCATCGGGGGGAGCGAGGTAAAGCCGCAGTTAGCCCGGCTGGCGGAGGAGGTTGGGCAGGAGATTGCGAGGCGCGGGGCAGTATTGATTTGCGGGGGGTTGGGAGGCGTAATGGAAGCCGCCTGCAAGGGCGCCAGCGAGGCGGGAGGACTGACCATCGGCATACTGCCGGGGGATAACCGAAGGGAGGCTAACCCTTACGTCCAGATACCCATTATGACCGGCATCGGTTACGCGCGGAACGCGGTGGTGGTAAAAAGCTGTCATGCTATTATAGCCATCGACGGGAGCTACGGCACGCTGACAGAAATAGGCTATGCGCTCCAGAGCGGAATACCCGTCATCGGGCTTAACACATGGTCGCTGGCGATTGAGGATAAGCAAGATAAAAGCATCATTAAAGCGAAAAATCCTAAAGACGCCGTGGACAAGGCGATGGAATTGGTCAAAGAATCTTAATTCCTACATGGAGAGAAATATGTCGACGATAAAAACGGTCAAAGCCAGAGAGATTTTAGACTCGCGGGGCAATCCCACCCTGGAGGTGGAGGTAGAGCTTAAAGACGGCACGCTGGGCATGGCGGCTGTGCCTTCCGGCGCCAGCACCGGCAAGTACGAAGCGAAAGAGTTGCGTGATGGAGATAAGTCCCGCTTTAACGGCAAAGGTGTCCTCAAGGCAGTAAATAACGTCAATAAAACTATCGCTAAAGCCATCGCCGGCATGTCCGTTACCGACCAGTCGGCCATTGATAACACACTAATTAAGCTCGACGGCACGCCGGATAAGTCGAAGCTCGGCGCTAACGCTGTTTTAGGGACATCACTAGCGGTTGCCCATGCCGCCGCAAGTCTTAAAGGCGTGCCGCTTTATATTTATTTGGGCGGCAACGGCGCTTACGCTCTGCCCGTGCCGATGATGAATATCTTAAACGGCGGTAAGCACGCGGAAAACTCGACGGACTTTCAGGAGTTCATGGTGATGCCCGCGGGCGCTAAAAGTTTCAGTCAGGCGCTGCAAATAGGGACCGAGGTCTATCAAGCTTTAAAAAAAGTCCTCAAGAACAAAGGCTTAAATACCAACGTCGGCGACGAGGGAGGCTTCGCCCCTTCCCTTCCCTCGAATAAAGACGCCGTGGAAGCCATCCTCGCCGCGATAGAGTCGGCAGGCTACAAGCCGGGCAAGCAATGCTATATAGCTTTAGACCCCGCCGCCAGTGAGTTCTACCAGAACGGCAAATACGTTCTCGCCAAAGAGGGCAAGACGTTAACGTCGGCGGAGATGGTTGAATATTATGTCAAATGGTGTTCCGATTACCCTATTATCTCTATCGAGGACGGCATGGCGGAGGACGACTGGGCAGGCTGGCAGCTGCTGACGCAAAAACTGGGTAAAAAAGTCCAGCTAGTGGGCGACGACCTCTACGTTACCAACGTGAGCCGTATCGCTAAAGGCATCGAGCTTAAAGCCTCTAACGCCGTCTTAATTAAGCTTAACCAGATTGGCACGCTGACGGAGACACTGGAAGCGATTAAAATGGCGAAAAAAGCCGGCTGGACGGCTATAGTAAGCCACCGCTCCGGAGAGACAGAGGATACGACCATCGCCGACCTGGCGGTGGGGCTGAACACGGGGCAGATTAAGATTGGCGCGCCCGCCCGCTCCGAGCGCACCGCCAAGTACAACCGCCTTCTCCGCATCGAGGAGGAGCTTGGCACTGCCGCCGACTACGCCGGGATGAACGCGTTTTACAATATTAAACTTCACTAAACTATACTTCACTATTAGGTAAAAAATATGACTATATCTTTAAAATTGAGATTTGAAGTTTTCAAAAGAGATAATTTTACATGCCAATATTGTGGACGGAAAACCCCAGAGGTAATTTTAGAAATAGAACATATAATTCCATTAGCAAAAGGCGGCACTGATGAATTCGATAATCTGACTACTTCGTGTTTTGAATGTAACAGAGGGAAAGGTGTCTATTTGCTTGATACAATTTTAAAGGATAGAGATATACATGACGAAACTGTTTTACTGGCGGAAAGAGAATTTCAGCTTGCTGAATATAACTATCTAAAAAATAAAATTAGAGAGCGAGAAAACAAAGAAATAGAAGAATTAACAAACCATTTTACTGATAAATTCCGTGATAATGAATGGGGTTATGCTATAAAAGAATTCCCAAATTCTATTGTTCGTCAGTGTCTTAAAACCATGAGCTATGTGGATATTTTTGAACTCATAGATACGTCTGTAGATATCACATCAAGAGATACTAAGGGTGATTATCATACCGTCGCCGCCGCAAAATACTTGACCGCTATTCTAAGAAACAAATTAAGAGAAAAGAAAACTCTTAATACCAATATAGAAACTCAAGAAAAATAAAGTAACGTCTAGTAAAGTATAGTATAGAAATGACAGAAGTTTTCCCCGGCATCCACTGGCTTAAATCGCCCATAACTCTGGAAAACGCCGGTGTTACGCATATCAATGTCTACCTTATCAAAGGCAATAAAGGCTATCTCCTCGTCGATTCCGGCTGGAACACGGACGATTCTTTTACCACCTTCCATAACTATCTGGTGAAAAACGGCATCGGATTTCAGGACATCAAACAGATAGTCGTCACCCATGTTCACCCCGACCATTACGGGATGGCGGGGAGGATAAAAAAGCTTTCCGGGGCTACAATGGCCATGCACCATATCGAAAAAGACTTTATCGAACCAAGGTACGTCGCCATGGAAGCGCTGCTGCTCAAGACCGGCCGTATGCTCACTGCTAACGGCACGCCCGAAAAGGAAATGGTTATCCTACGGGATGCCAGCCTGGACGTCGAAAAGTATATTGTCCCCGCCATGCCGGACCGGCTTCTCCATGAAGGCGACTCGATAACGACCGGTATTTTTACATTCCGGGTAATATGGACGCCCGGTCACTCGTCCGGGCATATCTGCCTTTACGAGCCGGATAAAAAGATACTGCTTTCCGGCGACCATATCCTGCCGAATATTACGCCTAATATCAGCGTGAACCCGCAGTCGATAGAAAATCCGCTAGGCAGATATCTGGAATCTTTAAAATACTTCAGACAGCTTGATGTCAGTCTCACTTTGCCGGGGCATGACCAGCCTTTCAAAAACCTTAAAGAGCGTATCGACGAGATAACATATCACCATGGACAGAGGAATCTGGAAATGCTGCGAGCGATAGTGCTCCGGCCAAAGACAGCCTACCAAATCGCTAAGGAGATAACGTGGGGCGATAACAGCGGCTTGAAAGACCTGCCGTCCTTCCACGCGCGCATGGCGGTCTTCGAGACGCTAGCCCACCTGGAAATGATGGCGGCGGAAAGCCGCGTGGACAGGTTCTCACGCAAGGGCATCAATTACTACGCGCAGAAGTGATATAATAAACCGTAATGAAAAAAATCGGCATCACTACCACGGTGCCGGTGGAAATCCTTATCGCCGCCGGCTACCAGCCAATCGACCTGAATAATATCCTCGTATCATCGCCCGACCCCACAAAGTATGTCACTATTGCCGAGAGGGACGGCTTCCCGCTTAATTGCTGCGCCTGGATTAAAGGCATCTACGGCGTCTGCCTTGGTAGCGGCATAAATGATGTTTTATGCGTCACCAGCGGCGACTGCTCCAATACCATCATGCTCATGGAAGTGCTAAAGCTAAAAGGAAAGAACGCCATGCCCTTCGCCTACCCGGAAAGGCCCGATAAAGAACAGATGGACTATGTTCTGGAAAAAATGGCGGCAATCTTCGGCACGACACTGGAAGCCGCCAATAAAATCCGGCAAAAGGTGCAGCCGGCACGCGCTCTCGCACTCAAACTTGACGAACTTACCTGGAAAGATAATAAAGTAAGCGGCTGGGAGAACCACCTGTGGCTGGTCTCTGCCTCCGATTTTAACGGAGACTATCTTAAGTATCGCCAGGATTTGCATGCGTTAATTGAAAAATGCGCCAGTCGCCAGCCCTACCCTGATAATGAAATAAGGGTGGGGTATATCGGGGTGCCGTCGGTCTATGCGAAAGAGCTTTACCCTTATATCGAAAAGCACGGGGCGCGGGTGGTCTTTAACGAGGTACAGCGGCAGTTTGTTATGCCGGCGCCGGGCAAATCTCTAGTCGAGCAATATACCAACTATACCTACCCCTACTCGCTCAACGAGCGGCTTGCCGATATTAAGACCGAGCTTCAAAAGCGGCGTATCGATGGGGTAATTCATTATGTGCAGGCGTTCTGCCACCGCGGCATCGGGGATATCGTGATGCGGAGCGCGATAAATTTACCGGTGCTGACGCTGGAAGGCAACGCGGACTTTTACCTCAACGGGCACGTGAAAACGCGCATCGAGGCGTTTTTGGACATGATTGAGAGAAGGCGAAAATCCGTAAGGGCAGGTTTGAAATCCGCTCCTACGCCCGGCTCCCGAAATAATATATAATATATATGTCTTATATAGGAGGGCTGAATTGAAAACCAGAATTGGCATTAACGGCTTCGGGCGCATTGGAAGATTAACTTTAAGGACTATACTCCAGCGTCATAATAATGAAATAGAGGTCATGGCCGTCAATGACCTGGCGGATACCAAGACCAACGCCCACCTGTTTAAGTGGGATAGTGTTTACGGTCGTTATCCCGGCGAGGTAACGGCTAAAGAGAAGTCTATTATCGTAGACGGCAGGGAAATCCACGTGCTATCAGAACGCGACCCCTCCGCTATCCCCTGGAAAAATTTCGACGTCGATATCGTTATCGAGTCCACCGGCAAATTCACTAATGCCGATACAGCCAGGGCGCACACCAAGGGTGGGGCTAAAAAAGTCATCATCTCGGCCCCCGCCGAGAAAGAAGACGCCACTATCGTCCTGGGTGTCAACGAAAAAACATACGACCCCAAAAAACACCAGGTTATCTCCAACGCCTCCTGCACTACCAACGGCATTGCACCGGCAGTCAAGGTGCTGCACGAGAATTTCGGCGTGACCAAGGGTCTGATGACCACCATCCACTCCTATACCAACGACCAGGTAATACTGGATATCGTCCATAAAGATATACGGCGCGCCCGTGCCGCTGCCCTTAATATGATACCCACCACCACCGGCGCCGCCAAACTGGTAGGCAAACTGGTAGCCGGGCTGGAAGGCAAAATTCACGGCATTTCCATGCGCGTGCCCACGCCCACTGTATCCGTTATCGACTTTGTCTGTGACACGCAAAAAGACGTTACCGTCGAGCAGGTGAATGAGGCATTTAAGAAAGCCGCCGCAGGTCAATACAAGGGAATAATCGAATATTGCGAAGAGAAGCTGGTCAGCATGGATTTCAAGGGTAATGACCACAGCTCTATCATTGATGCCCCCAGCACTATGGTCATCGGCGGGAACATGGTGAAAATCCTCGCATGGTACGATAACGAGTGGGGCTACAGCTGCCGATTGGGAGACCTTGTAGTTTACATAGCTTCCAAGGGACTATAAAGCAAGGCGCAGGGGCAAGCTTAAAATATCGTTTATGCCTATGTAATTCCCAGATGTAAACACATAACGATTGACATCGTATTGCGGAATTACGTAAAATAAAGTATCGACGAACCTTTACAAAGGTGAGTAATGAAATTAGTTGTGGTTGGTTTCGGGCAGTGCGGCGGCAGAATCGCCGACGAGTTCGCCCGCTTAAATAAAAGAGCCCAGGGTTTGCGCGGTCTCAACATCATCACCGGCGCTTATGCGGTCAATACCGATATCGCCGACCTTAGCGGGCTGACGACGATTAAGTCCAACTTCGAGCACCGCATTCTTATCGGCAATAAAAAGACGCAGGGTCACGGCGTAGGGAAAATCAACGAATTAGGCGCGGAAATCGCCCACGAGGATGCCGATAAGGTCATCGAGACAATCAGAAGCACCGAACACTTCGCCGAAACGGACGCTTTTCTGCTTGTCGCCAGCGCAGCGGGGGGCACAGGGTCCGGCGCTATATCCATAATGACGCAACAGATAAAAGAGCGATATGTGGATAAACCTGTCTATAACCTTATAGTCCTGCCATTTGAGCATGAGGTGACTACCGAGGAGAGGACGGTTTATAACGTAGCTACCTGCCTTAAGTCCAGCTACCTGGTGGCGGATGCGATTTTTCTGGTCGATAACCAGCGATATGTGATGAAAGACGCATCGCTGATGAATAATCTTACCCGAATAAACATGATGATCGTGCAGCCGTTTTTCAATCTCCTGTGCGCCGGCGAAGAGAAAAGGACGCGGTATATCGGCGCCAAGATTTTGGATGCAGGGGATATAATCCAGACACTGGTTGGCTGGACCACACTCGGCTACGGACGGTCACAGACCGGGATATTCAAGTCGTTTTTCGGCACGCCGCGGGACTTCCGTCATAAAGCCTCGGAAACCCAGCGGGGCATCCATGCCCTCGATGAAGCCATCACCAGCCTGTCTATCAAGTGCAACCCGCTGGACTCAAAGCGGGCGCTTTATCTTGTTTCCGCCCCGGCCAGGGAAATTAACGTGGACCTGATAAAAGAGATGGGCACCTACATAAAAAATATGGCGCCGGAAGCCGTTATCAGGAGCGGCGATTACCCAAGAGAAAAAGGCAACCTGGATGTCACCATTATCCTCTCGGAGATGAGTGACGTAGAGAAAGTGCGGAGCTATTTCACCAAGGCAATCAATCTTATCGCTGAACTCAAGAAACGCCAGGAAGGCCTGGTAAGCACACAGCGAGGGATTGATGTTTCGATTAAAGATATTCCCTCGCTGTTATAGTTTGATTATTCAGTTTTAAATCTTATCGATAATCCTGAAAAGCCATCGCGTCGCCGGTAATGGCTGATTTTTACCAGCCCCAATAAGTTACGCTACTTTTTACGACGAACACAAACAGTCCTCTAAATCAGAACAATAGCCGAATATTATTAGTTATCTGGCTATCTTGGAGTAAATCTGCCAGGCCTGCTCGATAGTCTCGTCGCGGACCTGCCAGGCTTGCTCGACAGTGCCATCTCGGTTGCTGGCCGCCTCGGCGATTGCCGATTCATAAGCGCTATCGGTAGCCTGTACTGTGCTCTTATATTCCTCTTCAGCCTGCTGCATAGCT